>JBBRFZ010000027.1:0-24787 GCA_038241165.1 Burkholderiales bacterium
AGTCTTCCAGCTTGCTTACCGTAAACAGGCTCTCTTGCATTGCATCCGTTCCGCGCATCGTTTAATCTCCAAAATTATGAACACGGTATCAATAACGATAGCCCCGCAAACCGCGTTGACTCGTAGGGGAATTTCAACAGCCTGTTAAGGGCCGCTTCTTTTGCATCCAGGGCTGATTGGCTGACGAAGTTCTTGCTGTGCAATTCGCGGTAGCGTTCAGCATCCGCGACGGCCAACTGGTATTGTGCCTGCGCCGAGCTTGCCTGCAAACTGGAATCCGCGGGATCGAGTCGCGCCAGCACCTGTCCCGTCCTGACCCGTGCGCCCGCGTCCACCGGGCGCGCGATGATCTTCCCGCCGATACGAAAACTCAGTTGCATCTCGTGACGGGCACGAATTTCGCCGCTGTAAATATTGCCGCTATCGGATGCGACCGAACCGACCACCAGTGTCAGGGCCGGCCGTTCGGTTTTGGCGGAATCAGTATTAGCGGGATCGTTTGTTGTCGATGGAGCAGTTCCCTTGCCGCATCCGCCGAGAGCGGATACAAGCACGAGTAGTAGGACACTGGGCTTCATGTGGATTTTGCGCGAATCGAAAAAAGAGGTCCAATGTAGGGTCAGGGTTGGGGGCTGTCAACCCGCAACCCTGAGATCAGACCGAACTAGTTGTTGAACCAGCCGTCCCAGTTCGGATAATGCGGGATATTCACGGTATCCGCATCATAGACGCCCTTCCCCGCCTGAGTGTGGCACTTGTCACAGAAACTCAACGACTTCACATCCTTGTTGCCCTTGATCATTTTTTCGGGAATTTCGTGGTGCTTGCGGGAAATATAATGCAGGTCGGTGATACGCAGTGGAGTCGGCCCATTTTCTGTGGCAACAGCGATCTTGCGCGATTGTTTGTACCAGGAATTGCCCGCTGAATTTCTTATTGCGTAATCCCGGATATCTTTCAACGCATCCTTATCGAGCTCGGCGTTGGCCCCGAAATGATTGCGCAACGCCTTGTCATTCAGCAGCGCTTCCCAGGATTTTGCCGGCAACAAACCGGGCTGATAGGCAAAGTGGCACGCCCCGCATTCCTCCTGATACTGCTTGTCGCTAACCGGTTTCACACCTTTGGTACGCTGAAAGTCAAACAACCAGGACAAAAAGTCATTATCCAGCGAATAATCTGCCGCGCTTGCATAGACACTGCCCGTTAACAGCGTAACAGCCAGCAATACCGCAATTTTCCATTTTCTCTGCATCATCATACCCCGTTACCAGGTCAATTTAACGGCAACAAGCATCGACGCCGCGCCCAGTTCGGCAAGGCCTGCATGACTGGTGGGCACAGAGGACTTTGCCGACTTGTTGATCGCATACAACATCAACAGCGCACCGGTACCGGCCAGCATCACGTGCTGGTTATCCGGATCGGAGAAACCGTCTTCGAGGTGGAAGTCATCCCAGTGATATATCAGACCGGTTATCACCGTGGCCACTGCCAATACTGCTGTGGTGCGCGCAAACCTCGTGTGGGTGGTGCCCGATGTCTGCCTTGGCGCGGGCACTGCCGGGCAGTTGTGTTCACATGCTTCGCCAGGCGACGACAGTGCCGTCAATCCCGCGAACATCAGGGTTCCCAGGCCCAGATATTGGTGGGTCTTTCTTCCCGTCAGCCAGGGGGGCGAATATTCGGCCGCCGGAGTTGCCGGCATCAGATCCGGTTGTCCCTGAACGGCGGCATCATTCTGGTTCGCCGCCAGCAGGTATGGCGAAGAATTGAACGATGTTGAATTTAACGAAGCGGTGTTTCTGGTATAAATGCTCGCATCGGTCGGCAGCTCAAGATTCGCCTCCGCATTCTGTGCATAAACCATCCCTGAAGAAACCGCCAGACAGATACCGGCAACAACATTGCCAATCTTGATTCTGCATGCCATGCCTTACCCCTTTAAACTGATTATTTTTCCCGCAGCACAACTTGTCGGGGCTATACCCTGCCCCTTACCCAAGCGGGCGTTTTACATACACAAACCAGAATATCACAATTGCGGCAATCATCAAAACCCCCAACCACGGATAAGCGCGTCGGATACCCACTTCGGTCTCGGCAGACTTGTAACCTGTCACCATGGAGCGTACCAGATTTTCGCGATGCAGGATGCTGCTCATCAGCACACCGGTCAGGTGCAGCGCAATCACGCCCAGCATGACATTGGTCGCAAGCCCGTGCAGCCCGATCACCAGATCGCTCGCATCATCCTGCAGCGACATTATCCCGGTCACGCATATAAACATCCCCAATACCAGCAGCAGCCAGACCGACACGCTTCCCGCCGGATTGTGTCCCAGATAATGCCCCGGCTTGCCTTTGATCATCGCGCTGAGATAGGCCACGATTTCACGCGGCTTGAACAGGAATGAAGCGAACCGCGCATAGCGTGTGCCGACAAATCCCCACAGCAACCTGAACACCAGCAAACCCAGCAGGATGTAGCCCAGCGCATCATGATAATCGCGATAACGCTCGGAAAATGCCAGCACATATGCACCCCCGAAAGCCAGTGCCTGCAGCCAGTGAAAAACCCGCGTGGGCACGTCCCAAACCAGAATACGTCGAATCATCATGTTTGCTTTCTATCTGGGGACCTTGACATGACGTTCGCTGAAATCACCCTTGTCCGCGGTGGTATGGCAAGCCCCGCAATTGGAGGGGCTCTTGATTTTGGGGCTTTTCCAGTGCCGCGCGGCAACTTCGCGGTGTTCAGACCTGAACCAGCGGGTTTCGGTGATGCGCAACACCGGCTTGCCCGATTCCTTGCGCCTGCTGGCATTCTTTTCCAGATACACCGTTATTTCCCTGGTGGTTGCGGGATCGAGACTGGCATTGCTGCCGAAATGCTTGTCCAGTCCCGACATGATCACACGCCATGATTCGGCGGGAAGATATCGTACCGGATAGGCAACGTGACAGGCGCTGCATTCGGTGGCCCATTTTGCATCGATGAACGCCGGCGGGTGTCCTGAGTCTTCATCATCGTCATCGTCGGCGCGGGCGTTTGAAACGTGGGCAACAGACATCATTACGACCATGACCAAGATGCCATCGAGCAGCATCGGGGAGAGTTTTTTACAATCCAATAGCAAGGCAATCCCTATTGTTTTACGGTCAGCAGGTAAGCGAGCACATCGCCCTTTTCCTGCGCGGTACATTCACGGTCGAGCACATCGTTGCAATTGCGCCTGAACCACTTTTTGACTTTTTTCATGTCGGTGAACCGCTCCGGATTCGCAGCCGGAGCCATCGGCTTGATGAGCTTGCCGGTCTCGGCATGCTTGCCCTCTGCGGCAGGATTGTCGGTGTGGCAAGAAGAACAGCTCAGATTGTGCAGATGTTTGGTCTTGAAGAAACTCTCGCCGTTCGCGGCCGAAAATCCGTGGAAACCCGGCGTGGCCGATGCCTCGACTTTTATCGCATCCAGCACCCCGGCAGGCGTTTCTGCGAACGCCGAACTCACCGCCAAACTGAAGGATACAATAACCAGACCAAATGAAAAAATTGTGCGCAACATCCATTATTCCCTTTTAAGTGAAGCGTCGTTAATCGGCTAGTATGCCAAAAATTCAACTTTTATTTACAATTTTTTTCGCACAATTTACAATTTTTTATGCGCACGATTTGATATTTTTATGCTAAGCATCGACTGAAATTAATATTCCGGCGTGATGCAACCTTGCCGGCAACACCGCTTCCCGAATATCCGCGGATGCCTCTAAAGCCGGTTGAGCATCGCATCGCCAATGGTAGAATCGGACTCATGCTCAACGAACGCGCCCAAATCCTGCTAAAGACCCTGGTGGAACGCTATATCAGTGAAGGCCAACCGGTCGGTTCGCGCGCACTGCTGCAGCATTCCGGGCTGGAGGTCAGTTCGGCGACCATCCGTAATGTGATGTCCGAACTGGAAGACATCGGCCTGGTCAGCAGCCCGCACACCTCGGCGGGCCGCATTCCAACCGCTTTGGCATATCGTTTGTTCATCGACACCATGCTGACCACCAAACCGCTGGACAGCGCGCACCTGCGGCGGATGGAATCCAAGCTGCAGCCGGACAACCCCTCGCGGCTGATCTCGCAGGCATCCAACATACTCTCCGAACTGACGCATTTCGCCGGTGTGGTCGCCACGGTGAAACGCAGCGCGATCACGGTGCGCCAGATCGAATTCCTGCGGCTGGGCGAGAAACGCGTGCTGCTGATCATCGTGATGCCGGACGGCGAAGTGGAGAACCGCGTGCTGTTGCTGGATCGTGACTACACCCAGTCGCAACTCACCGAGGCGGGCAACTTCCTCAACCAGAATTACATCGGTTGCAGCTTCTCTCAAATCCGCGACAGGCTGCACGGTGAACTGCGGCAACTGCACCAGGACATGAGCGCGCTGATGGCCGCTGCGCTGGCCGCAGGCGATGCGGCCGAAGCGAATCAGGACGGCGACTATGTCATCAGCGGCGAGCGGAATCTGCTGAATGTCGACGACCTTTCTGCCGACATGGGCCGTCTGCGCGGACTGTTCAACCTGTTCGAGAAGAAAACCGAACTGCTGCAGCTGCTCGAAGCGGGTCGCCGCGGACAGGGTATCCATATCTTTGTCGGCAGCGAATCCGGGCTGGCCTCGCTGGACGAGTGCAGCGTGATCACCGCGCCCTATTCCGTCGACAGCCGTGTTGTCGGCACGCTCGCCGTGGTCGGCCCGAAACGCATGGACTATGAGCGTGTCATCCCCATCGTGGACATCACCGCGCGACTGCTTGGCAACGCCCTGTCGCAAAATTAAAACCCCCAGAACTAATGCAGACAATATCAACCTTCAGGGAATCACCTACATGAACTACCAGACTGAACCCGCTTTTGCGCACGGCTCACCCGCCCGTACCGGCATCCTGCTGGTCAACCTCGGCACACCCGATGCGCCGACCGCCAAGGCGGTGCGTCCCTACCTGAAAGAATTCCTCAGCGATCGGCGCGTGGTGGAAATCCCCAGGATCATATGGTGGATGATCCTCAACGGCATCATCCTCAATACCCGCCCGAAAGAATCCGCCGCAAAATATGCCAAGATATGGATGCCCGAAGGTTCCCCGTTGCGTGTCCATACCGCAAAGCAATCGGCGCTGCTGCAAGGCTATCTGGGCCAGCGCACCAGGGCGCCATTCGTGGTGGATTACGCGATGAGCTACGGCAACCCGTCCATCGCCGGCGCAATGCAAAAACTGAAGGCACAGAATTGCCGGCGCATTCTGGTCGTCCCGATGTATCCGCAATATGCGGCCAGTTCCACCGCCAGCGTGTTTGATCTGGTGTTCGGCACCGCGCAAAAAATGCGCAGCATACCGGCGATAAGAACAATACGGAATTTTCACGACAACCCCGGCTACATCAAGGCATTGGCCGACAACATCAATGACTACTGGATGAAACACGGCCGCCCGGGAAAACTGGTGATGAGCTTCCACGGTGTTCCCCAGTACACCCTGGACAAAGGCGATTTTTACCACTGCGAATGCCACAAGACCGGACGCCTGCTGGCGCAGGAACTCGGTCTGAAGCCCGAACAATACGCGGTCAGCTTCCAGTCGCGCTTCGGCAAGGCGGAATGGATCAAACCCTATACCACCGCCACACTGGTCGAACTCGGCAAACAAAAAACCAAACGCGTGGACGTGGTCTGCCCCGGCTTCGTCGCCGATTGCCTGGAAACGCTGGAAGAGATCGCGATAGAAGGCAAGAAGGATTTCCTGCACGCGGGCGGTGGTGAGTTTCACTACATCCCCTGCCTGAACGAACGCAATGACTGGATGCACGCGTTGACTGATCTGGTGATGGACAATCTTCACGGTTGGCTGGTTGAGCCGGATGCGGCGGAACTGGAGCAAGTGAGGTTGAGGGCGTTGCAGATGGGGGCGAAGAAATAGATATCGCGAACAATTCCAAGACTCAAAGTCGTGGGGCATCGGGATACCCTGCGTTGCCCGACTGGTCAGGCTTCCTTGCTTTAGTCTGAGCCGAAAGGTTAATTTTATACCCGAATTGACTCAGTACATAAAGCTGACTGCCCTACACCTCCGGCAATCAAGTATTACCCGTATGTGACCTGAATCAATATGTTCGTTAGCGCACAGACGTGCTTTCCGGTTGTTATTATTCTTTGCAAATCGACACACTTTAGTGTGATACGGGCCGAACCCGGTTCTGGTTTTGGATATTTAAACCGATAAGCAAGGAGTCCAAAAAGCCGCTGTTCGGGATTTAAGCAAACTTCCGCTGTGTCCAAAATTTGACTTTCGCGTCCCCCCTGATTTGGTATGATTTTACAAACGAAAAAATATGAGTTCGACATAATACTGATCCTTGCAGCAGTTTTATAACTGATAGAAATCAGGGAAATTCATGAAAATAATATTATCACTTTTACTTTTAGGCGCATTCCTATCAGGATGTGCCGATTGGAATAAACCCAAAGATTTATACGGGGGCTATTCAGAAACGAAGCTTGGAGTAAACATATTTAAAGTGTCATTCCAGGAAAACGGATTCATTCATAAAGATGACGTATCTGACTTCGCTTTACTATACTCTGCTGCAGTAACCATTAGGAACGGTTTCCGATATTTTATCGTAGTGGAATCCAAAGACGATTCTAATGATGAGGGTCAGTCATACGCCACCAAAAAACCAAGCAGAGCAAATACAATAATTTGCTTCAAAGAAAGGCCGAATAATATGGGCCCTGTCTATGACGCGAAATATATAAATGAATCACTTAAACTAAAATACTGAATTCCCCAATCCTCAAGCTGAGGAATATCAGGAGTTAAGTTTGATCTCCGCGTAATATCCCTGATTGTGCAACTCATGGGCGTTGACTCTATCGCCCATTAGCACTCGGCATTGATTAGCGGTAGCGAACCTGTAATGAAACCGCCGCGAAGCTGGCAGTGCTAAGGGTACCTCTCCCTCAGGAAGAGATTCGATACCGCCGTCGAAACATCAGCCAAAGTTTCCATCTCATCAAGCTAAGCCGACAAGGCGATTTGTGCATCGGTCGGAACCTGCATCAGCTCGTGAACCAACTCAACGGCGGGATTCCAGCCGACGTTCATAATCTCTTCGCCATACTCGATCTCCATCGTATCTTGTTCGGTTTTAAAATTATCCATACTCATCGTGGTGATCATGACATGCCTCCTTCGGTTGCTTCGCATTATGGCTTGAAACTGCCGTATCCATTGGGTGCCAGCCTTTGAGTTGGCTGTGCCACACGAAGACAGCATTACGTTGTCTTCGATGAGAGGAAATTACTAGGATCGCCTGATATCTTCTGTTCGTTACCAGACATAGCGAAATGATTATTACTTTTCTTCCAAATTGCCATGTGAATACGAATTCGAATATTGAAAGCCTCGCTCGGTCCATCGCCAGTACCGCCTGATCTTTGTGTACCTGCCTTTGCCGCCCCTCTGAGTGTGTTGTTGGGGCTTTAGCCCCTTACAACCACGGCGTACCCCTTGCGGGTGCAGGCGAGAATCCAGTCAGCAACCCAACGTCAAAAGCAAA
The DNA here is from genome assembly GCA_038241165.1 of Burkholderiales bacterium. Lineage (GTDB taxonomy): Bacteria > Pseudomonadota > Gammaproteobacteria > Burkholderiales > Gallionellaceae > Gallionella. The sequence continues at coordinate 7,612 of JBBRFZ010000027.1, forward strand.
GTCGCGGGGTGCGGCCCCGCACGCCATAACCAATGACTTACCCAGTGTCTTTTGCTGGGTTAGTCAGATGGCTAGTAGTTCTATCAGTTACCTTTCTTGTCTTGCCAAGAAAGGCAACCCAAAGAAAGCTCCCCCGGTTTGCCGCCCTTCGGGTTCCCTCCGTTGCTCGACTGGTCAGGCTTCCTCATAAACTCGCACGATCCGCTACGCGGCCACTTGCTCTAACATATTCGTCAGAATTCTCTGACCAGCCTGCGCTACTCGGCGGCGCACAGCGGAAGGAAAAGCAGAAGATGTTGTGTGCGCTGTGCGCACATTTTATTTTGTTGCCAGCGTAGCATCCGCTACGCTAGTTTACAGAACGGAACTTTAATTCCGGGCGGCTGAAAATTTTTCTATGTCCGGTTTCGGGAAATTAAGTAAACTTCCGCTGTGTCCCAGTTTCAGCCCTTGGTGAGCGTCTACTTTTCGGTATTTAAATAAATAATTAATTTGCGGTTCATCTCCGTGCCAATAACGGCCACTTGCAATTGCAATAAGGGGACAGAAACAAAAAATTATTGTTTGTCCATTACTTATTACCATTCGTCAGTTACTTAATTACATATTTATAAACGTAGATGAAGCTTTCTCCCCGTGGCAGTGCGGCAAATTCGTTCTAACACCACTCGCTCAAGGAATAAAAACAAACCAGTCTTGAGCTTAGGGAATCTCTGATTAAGTTCTGAATGATTTTGATTCATAATGTCAGTACCGAAGAACGAACAGACGGAATTGAACGATGAAACAGACGACGCGACGTGCGGCATTTCTGGCCGAGATGGATCGGGCGGAACCTTGGTCTGCGCTGTGCGCTTTGATCGAACCTGTTTACTCCAAAGCCGGAAACGGACGTCCGCCCGTGGGCCTTGAGCGCATGTTGCGTATCTACTTTCTCCAGAACTGGTTCAACCTCTCCGATCCTGCGGCGGAAGAATCCCTCTACGACTCCCTGTCCATGCGCGAATTCGTGGGCGTCGATCTGGGGCGAGAAGGCGCGCCTGATGAAACCACGGTATGTAAATTCCGCCACCTGCTGGAGCAGTATGGCTTGGGCAAGCGCATCTTCGAGGAAGTTGGCCTGCACCTGCAAACCCAAGGACTGAAGGTATCGACCGGTACCATCGTCGATGCAACGATCATTAATGCTCCCTCTTCGACCAAGAACAAAGACAATGCACGCGACCCTGAGATGCACCATAACCAGCGACTTGGCTGTTGTTTTTTGACAGCCTAGTCGAATGGCTAGTAGTTTCACCAGACCAAGAAGGGCAACCAATGGTATTTCGGCATGAAGGCGCACATTGGAGTGGACAGCAAGACCAAGCTGATCCACTCGGTGGTAGCCACCGCTGCCAATGAACACGACAAGCATGCCCTGCCGGAATTGCTCCATGGCAACGAGCGGCGCGTCTATGGCGATTCGGCCTACTCCAGCCAACAGGGGGCCATCGCCCAAGCCGCGCCGCAAGCACGCGACTTCACCCACAAAAAGGGGTTTCGCAACAGGGGACTCTCCGAACGAGAGCGGGAGAAGAACAGTAGAAAGTCGAGTGTGCGTGCCAAAGTTGAACATGCTTTTCTCATCATCAAGCGCATCTTTGGCTTTGCCAAGGTCAGTTATCGCGGCATGATGAAGAACGGCAATCGCCTGTTCGTCGTGGCGGCGCTGGCGAATCTGTTCATGGCGCGACATCATCTGTTGCGACTTCAGCAGGAGAGGTGCGTCTGATGAACGTGGAATCGACCGAAATAGTCGGCGAAATGGCCCGTGCCAGGGTAGATTCTGGTCAACTCGAATTTCCGCAGCAGAATGTGAGTGCGTCGTTCTCATTTGTTGTTACTTATTCAGACCTTCCTTAGGCTATCAATACATGCGGTGCCGGAACAACCATCCTGCGATGCTGAATGAGATGATGCCAATCAGTGTCATCGGCCAGAACTGCGGGATCAGCAGATGGAATGGCGTACCTTGGAGGAACACGCCGCGCAGCACCACCAGGAAATAGCGCATCGGATCGAGCAGCGTGATGTCCTGAACCAGCACCGGCATGTTCCTGATCGGCGTCGCGAAACCGGACAGGATGATAGCCGGCACCATGAAGATGAAGGCACCCAGCAGCCCCTGCTGCTGGGTGACCGCAAACGACGAGATCATCAATCCCACGCCGACACCCGAAAGCAGAAACAGCGCGATGCCGGTGTATAGCGTGAACAGGCTGCCCAGCAACGGCACCTTGAACCAGAACACCGCCGCAAGGATGATCACGCTCGCTTCCGCGAGGCCGATGATGAAACCCGGCAGCGTTTTCCCGATCAGTATCTCCACCGGACGCAACGGTGTAACAAGCAGTTGATCGAAGGTACCCTGCTCGCGTTCGCGCGCAACCGAAAGCGCGGTGACCAGCATCGTGACCAGCAAGGTCAGGATGCCGACGATGCCGGGTACGAAAAACCAGCGGCTCTCCAGGTTGGGATTGAACCACGCGCGCGTCTCGATACGCGCAGGCGGCTGGCTGCTGCCATGATCTGCCAACCAGGCGCGGCTGTAGCGATCGACCATGACGTTCACGTCGTTGACCGCCAGCATCGCGGTATTGGAATTGCGGCCATCGACGATGACCTGCAGCGCAGCCGGCCGCCCGGCCAGCAAGTCCGCGCTGAAGCTTGGCCCGGCGTGCACTACCATCAACACCCGTTTGTCATCTATCAGCGGCGCGATCTCGCTTTCGTGCGTGATCTGTGCCACCCGGCTGAAGCTGGTCGATCCGTCGAAAGACGCGAACAATTCGCGCGATGCATAACCGCTGTCCTCGTTGTATACCGCGAACGGTACATTTTTCAAATCAAAAGTAGCGGCATAACCGAATACCAAAAGCTGAATCAGCGGCGGGCCGATCAGCACCAACCGGGTGCGCTTGTCTTTCAATAGCGTCAGGAATTCCTTTATCACCAGTGCGAGGATGCGCGCCAGCATTATGTATTTCCAATTACCATTACAAATCGCAGGAGCGGGCCCTGCGTGCGCTGTTGTGGCTTTAGCCACTTAGTGTCAATTCCACACGCAGCTTGCTGCGTAGTGGATTGCCTGCCTTTGGTACAACCACGGCGTACTCCTTGCGGGTGATGTCCGCGAACCATGAATTGATCGCGGGCATGGCCCGCTCCTGCGGGTGCCCGAACAAAAGATTTTCGGGCATACGGAAAAATATTGTCGTATTCAATTCTCACTGGAATTACTCCAATCTCTTGTGTGCGTTGCGCCAGGTCAGGCCGAGAAACACCGAAGCGAGAATCACCAGCCCCAGCGCATTCGGCAGGATCACGCTCCACACATTTCCGGCAAGGAACACCGTCTGCAGGATGGAAACGTAATAGCGTGCGGCGACGATATGGGTGATCATCTGCACCACTGTCGGCATGCTGCCGATGTCGAAGATGAAACCGGATAGTATGAATGCGGGCAGGAAGGTGGTGACGATCGCCAGCAGCCCGGCGACGAACTGGCTGCGCGCCACGGTGGAAATCAGCAGCCCCATGCCCAGTGCGGTGACGAGAAATAGTGCAGAAGTTGCGAACAGCACCCACAGCGAACCGCGCAGCGGCACCCCAAACAGGAACAGCGCCATGCTCACGGCCAGCACCAGTCCACCCATGCCGAGAATGAAATAGGGCAGCAACTTGCCGATGATCACTTCGCTCATCGACAAGGGTGTGACCAGCAGCGCTTCCATCGTGCCGCGCTCCCATTCACGCGACATCACCATCGCGGTCAACAGTGCGCCAATCAGCGTCATGATGATGGCGATCAATCCGGGCACCAGATAGTTGCGGCTGCGCAGCTCGCTGTTGAACCAGACGCGCTGTTCCATCTGTACCGGCGCCTCGAACTTTTGTCCGCGCTGCTGTGCATAGTGTTCGAGCCACTTGCCCCACGCGCCCTGCACATAGCCGGAGACGAGACGCGCGCTGTTGGCGTCGACGCCATTGACGATCAGCTGGATCGGCGCACCGTGCGGATCGCGCAATTGTTTCGCAAAGTCCTGGCGCAACACCACGATGGCAAGGACCTTACCCGCCATCATCGCCTGTTCGGCATCTTTCGTGCTCGGGTATGCCACAGAATCAAAATATAGCGACTGGTGGAACGCTGCGGAGAATTCCGCGGTATCCGCACTGGGTTGTTCCACCACAAAAGCCAGCGGGATATGTTCGGAATCCAGCGACACACCGTAGCCGAACAACAGCAACAGGAATATCGGCATCAGGAAAGCGATCGCAATACTGCTGGGGTCGCGCATGATCTGCAGGAATTCCTTGCGGATCAGTCCGCGCAGTCTCATCCGGCTTGAACCCTCGGGTATCCAGCTGCTCATGCCGTCACCTCATGCGCGAGTATCAGTGCGACGAATGCGTCTTCCATTGTCGGCGCCGACATTTGTTGTGTGCGTGTCTGCTGCTTGATGCTGGCCGGCGTGCCCATAGTCAGGATTTCTCCCGCCGCCATGATCGCGATCCGGTCGCAGTATTCCGCCTCTTCCATGAAGTGTGTGGTAACCATCACGGTCACCCCCTGCGCGGCGAGCGCGTTGATGCGCGCCCAGAATTCGCGGCGCGCCAGCGGGTCGACGCCGGAGGTGGGTTCATCCAGAAAAAGTATCTCGGGTTCATGCATCAGCGCACAGGCCAGCGCGAGACGTTGCTTGTAGCCGAGAGAGAGGTCACCGCTGGTGAAGTCGGCGATGTTGCCGAGTTCGAATTCATCCATCGCCCAGGCAATTCGCTCGGTGCCGCGCTTGCCCGACAGGCCATAGACACTGCCGAAAAATTTCAGGTTTTCGACGACACTGAGGTTGCCGTACAGCGAGAATTTTTGCGACATGTAACCGATGCGCTCGCGCGCAGTAGCCGCCGCATGGCGCAGGTCGGCACCCGCTACACGCAACGTGCCGCCGCTGGGCGGCAACAGCCCGCACAGCATGCGGAAGGTGGTGGACTTGCCCGCACCGTTCGCACCGAGCAGTCCGAACACCTCGCCCTGCTGCACGGCGAAACTGATATTGTTGACCGCATAGAAATCGCCGAACCGGCGCTGCAGGTCTTTTACTTCGATCACGGTCTTGCTGCGATCCGCCTGCGCGCTGAGTTGGGGATCCGGTGCCTTTGCGATCTGTGCCGTGCCGGTTTTCTGTTTGAGCAGCGCGACGAAGCTGTCCTCGAAACGCGGCTCGACCGCCGTAACTTCCGCGCCATCCACAACAGGCCGCGTATCATCCTGCATCACCGCGCGCACGTACTCACCTAGAATCAGCGCATCGATTACGCCGGGTATCTGCGCGACGCGCGATTGCAGTGTGCGCTTGTCTATATTGGCCGAACTGATCTCGTAGCTGCGACCGCACATGGTCTCGCGCAGTCTGGCGGGCGTACCCTGATCCAGCAGTTTTCCATCGTGCAGCAGCACCACTTCATCGCACCGCTCCGCTTCGTCCAGATAGGCGGTGCTGAGCAGGACACTGGTACCCTGCTCGTGCACAAGGCGATAAACGATATCCCACAGTTCACGGCGCGACAGCGGATCCACACCGACCGTCGGTTCGTCGAGCAGCAGCAGTGAAGGCTGCCGCACCAGCGCGCAGGCCAGCCCAAGTTTTTGTTTCATGCCCCCTGAAAGCCGGCCCGCCAGGCGTTTGGCGAATTGCTCAAGGCCGGCCATATGCATCAGTTCGCGGTAACGTTCCGCACGGGCCGATACCGGAACACCCTGCAGGTCGGCGTAGAGGTCGAGATTCTCCTGCACGGAGAGGTCTTCATACAGGCCAAAGCGTTGTGGCATATAGCCGATTGCACCCTGCACCGCCAGCGACTGGGTAGTCGCATCCATGCCGAGCACGGTGATGCTGCCGGCATCCGGCACCAGCAGTCCCGCAGCTAGGCGCATCAGCGTGGTCTTGCCGGCTGCGTCCGGGCCGATCAGGCCGGTGACGATGCCGGGCCGAACGGCAAAACTGATCTCACGCAAAGCCCGGATGGTGCGGCCGCCGGCCTGGAAAGTTTTGGATATCTGATGGACAGTCAGCGCCGTCTTGTGCTCGGCTGCATCCATGCGAATCTCAGGGGTGATTGCAGGGATCGATACCCGCGACAGGTGGCTGTTCCGTTGCGAACTTCACGGTGGTCGGCATGCCAAGGCGCAGCTCATCCTGCGTGTTGCACACAAAAACACGTATCTGGTAAACCAGGCTGCTGCGCACTTCGGTGGTCTCCACCGATTTGGGCGTGAACTCGGCGGTGGGCGAAATATAGCCGACCCAGGCGCGATATGTCTTGCCGGGAAAACTGTCGGTGCTGACCTCGGCGCTCATACCCGGTCTGACCTTGCCCAGATCCGGTCCCTGCACATAGGCTCGCACCCAGACCGGGTCGGTGAGCGCCAGCGTATAGACCGGGCGCTGGGGCGATGCCATGTCACCCGGCTGGAGGATACGATCCTGGATGATGCCGTTATCCGGTGCATAAAGTGACGCATCGGACAAGTTCTTGCGTGCCATATCCACTGCTGCCCGGCTGGCTTTCAACATGGATTTGGCTGCCGCGATGTCTTCCTTGCGCGGTCCCATTTTGACCAGTTTCAGCGTTTCCCGGAGTGCCTGATATCTGGCCTGCGCAGCATCTGCCGCGGCCTTTGCATCGTCCGCTTGCTGCTGCGCGACGAAATGCCTGGCCACCAGTTCCTGTAGTCGCTGGTAAGTATGCGTGACATTGTCGGCGGTGATGCGCGCGGCTTCCACATCTGACTGCGCCTTGAGAATTTCCTCGGGACGGCTGCCCGCCTCGAGACGGGCGACCACCTGCTGTTGCGATGCCAACTGCGCCTGCTGCAGATCGACATTGCTCGACAACCGCGCGGTATCCAGCGTCGCAAGCAACTGGCCTTTGCGGACCTGCTCCCCTTCCCTGACCTGCATGGTAGCGATCCGCTCCGAACCGTTGAACGCCAGTTGCACCTGCCTGATGTCGACGTTGCCATACAGCGTCAATGCATCATTGCTGACCGCACGATGATGTGTGAAATACCATCCCGCCGCGCCGGCAACGCCCAGAGCGGCCAAAACCAAAAGAACAAGAAGGATTTTTCGTTGCACTGTCATGAGCCCGAGAGTATGTTTAACTTGATCCACGCGCAGGGTGATTGTACATTTTCAGCGAGCGGAATTGTTGCGAACTTTTTGTTCATCGGCTTCGGCACCACAAAGCACCCAATCACATAATACGCTTACCTCCCTGCAACGTAGCCAGCTTCGTCTCCCGATAATTTGCAGGCAAGTTTATCGCTGCAATGCATCCCGAATTCACGCGAGTGCCAAGACCATAGGCCATACCTGATTGCCAATTGTTGCATTTTGTAACGGTCCAGCATGGGCAGTTCAACCGGCGTATAGTAACTATGCACCGGTTGCGCGATGACCGGGCGATACCAAATCTGGAAAAAGTCATGTGCGGAAAATGAAAAATAATTTTGATCAGGAGATCGTTTGATAATGTTGACACGCACACGGATAATATTCCTGCTGCCTCTTTTTCTCGTTGCATGCGGTGAGACATTCCCGCTGTTTGGCAGCATTGATTCACCCCAGGGAATAACGGCAAAACAACAGCAGGCGGACATATCGATTTGCAAGGTTGAGGCAGAAAATCAGGCAACTCAAAATGGTGAGCAAACCAAGGCTTTCCTTTTTGGAACTGAAGCACTCAAGAACGACGAAGCCCTGCAGCGCAATGTTTTCGCCAAATGCATGATCGCCAGGGGATACACTGTCACCCCTGTTCAAGTTGTAAAAGCGCAAGCAACTCAACAAGCCAAAACCTCTTGACCTCCTTTATCGAAAGCCCGGGTCTTCGCGGCCCGCAAAATACAATCATGGCTTGCAGTGATGCAGGCCTTTCTATTTCCCGGTTATGGCAGCCAAGCCGTACAGAATCCCAACGTCCCCAGACTTGGCCAAGTGATCCGGAACATGGCTAATGATGGCTTTCGGCCAGACGCGGACTGTCATTGGTGTCGCATCGAGCATCCGCTTCTTGGTGTCAAATTGGACTTTCGAGCAGATATCCGCGTGAGTCAGCTTTTCGAATCGATGCAGACGTTGCGTCGGTCTCGACTACTAAATATAAATGAAAAAGGCGGTCCATCGGGCCGCCTTTTTCAACTGCAAACACTAAATATTTTTACATTTTACCTGACTTAACGGCAGCGAAAAGTGCTTTTGCCGCTTCATCTTCATGGCCCTTAATGAAGTGGTTATATTGTCCCGTCATAACAGCCGCTTGTTTCTTAAATTTGGGCTCAGAGTTTGCTATTTTGCGATCTTCCACCTTAAAGCCAGACTTGAAAACCGCGGCCAGAGCTGCCTCATTGCCATATTTTTCTGCAACCTTTTTCCAGGCGGGACCTACAACATCTTTATCAATTTTATGGCAAGCTTTACATGGCGCAGTTGAGAATGCGCCCGCCGATGCAGATACAGATACAGTCATGAATACAGCGGCAGCTACTACAAGCTTCAATGATTTTATCACTCTAAATTCCCCTTTTATAAAAATACGGATTGGAATAAAGAATGTTATGTCTTTGTAACAATCGTGTCAAATTGTAAATTATTGCCTTTATCATAAATAGTCGAACTGAATCCCCCCCGAAACACCAGACAGATTTCAGCCTGATTGTCCGAAATGGGCATAAATACTGTCATTACATAAGTGCAATGCCAATTTTCCGCTACGGCCGATAAGGAGACTTTCAGTTAGCTTGATTATTACTTCCGGGACTTTGCTGAGCACCCTGGTCTGAGGTGTGCTCATCTGTATTGTGACGATGTTATTGAATAAAGAATCTATTTGCTGACCATCTGGGCCGCAGATTTTTCCGGCCAATTATTTACCTGTTGCCAAGCCTGTTCTGCAGCGGGCGGCAACTTGTCCATGTGCTTCAGAAAAAGCGCGAGCGTCCAGATCTGTTCGTCCTTGAGTGTGTAGCCGAACGAAGGCATGCCGGTCAGACGGATCCCGTGCTTGATCTTCCAGAACGACTTACCTTCCGGATCGTCCTCAACTCCATCTGTCGCCAACTGTGGCGGCCTTTGATATAGACCCTTCGCAATCGGAGAACGCGACTTTTCTCCTTTCGCCGAACCATGGCAAACCGCGCAGTTCTGTGCGAACAGATGAACTCCTTCAAGGAGATTCACTCCGTTCAGAGCCACTGGGTTTTGCTCCTTTGGGGCGAAGCGACTCAGGGTCGCATCCAGCGAAGTATGCGCCATCCACGTTTCCAGCCAACCGGGTTTTGCATCAGCATTGGCCGGAATCAAACCACTTTCCACCAGAGCGAATGCGCTGATCAGTGCGACCCCGATTGTTATCGCAATTCCTGAAACAATGCCTTTTAACATCACATCTTCTTTTTAAATGACTGCCTGTAACGAAAAATCAACCCGCCTCCATCTTGCACCTCGTGCAAGCTCACGATCCCGCCCAAACGCGCTGCAGCTTCTCTGGCAATGGCCAGTCCAAGTCCGCTACCTGCACCAGTCGCTTCCTGTATCCGGTAGAACGGATCAAATACCCGTTCGCGCTCGGCAACCGATATACCGGGGCCGTTATCGACGACTTCTATAACCGCATCATCGTTTTCAGTCAGCAGTCTGAGCGTCACTTTGCCGCCTGCCGGTGTGTACTTGATGGCATTTTCAAGGGCGTTCTTGATTATCATGCGCAGCGATTCCGGATCTGCATGCAGGGCAATGGTGGTAACTTCCTCTATTCCGAGGTCGATGCGCTTTGTTTCTGCAAGCGGCAGATAGTCGGCAATCAGTTCGCGTGCCATCGTGGAGACATTGACCTGCAAAATTGCGTTTTCTGCCGATTGTGTTCGGGCGAGACTGAGCAATTGCTCGGTCAACAGAACAGCGCGCTCGATGCCTTCCTGTAACGGGGCAATCCTTTCGTGCACAATTTCAAGCGAGTCGGCACGCTTCAGGTTCTGTACCTGTAGCGACAATGCCGTGAGCGGACTGCGCAGCTCGTGTGCCGCGTCGGCGATGAAGCGCCGCTGCTGGGACATCAGGTGGTTCACCCTTTCAAGCAAGCGATTGATCGCGTGTACAAAGGGTGTGATCTCGAGTGGGAGGTCATCGTCGGGGATAGGCTGGGGCCGTTCTACAGGCTGTTCGTCCAGACTCACGGACAGACGCATGATCGGTGCCAACTCGTTGCGCACGATGTATATGATCAGCCAGACCAGGATCGGCAACAGCAGCAACAGCGGGATCAGGGTGCGCAGCGCGCTGTTGATGGCGATCTCGTCGCGTACTTCGGTCGGCTGGGAGACGATTGTGCGCTTACCCTCTTCTTCTTCGCTGACAAAAACCCGTAGTTCTGTTGAACCGCTATCCAGCGTGTGCAGTCCGGGAGAAAGATTGCGCTTGAGCCAGGCGGGCGCGGTATGGCTGGGCAGATGAAATATCGAGACCAGGGTTTCAGGGTCGGTAATTCTATCGATATCAAGGTCTTGCTGTTGCGAATCCGATGCAATGGGCGGCATGGTCCTGCCCCCGGAAAGCTTGGCGATCTGCCGCAGCATGTCATCCTGGAGTTCTCTCGCATCCGAGTAGGCCAGGCTGAATGAGGCGGCCGCGGCAACCAGCCCCGCAAGCAGGATGACGCTGCCTGACACCAGCGAAAGATGACGCTGCAAGGATCGTTTCATGCCGATTTGTCCACCATCCAGCCTGCGCCGCGCACATTCTTGATCACATCCGCGCCCAGCTTCTTGCGCACGCCGTGGATCAGAAAATCCACGGCGTTGCTTTCCACTTCCTCGTTCCAGCCATAGATGCGTTCCTCCAGTTCGGTGCGCGTCAGTATTGTGCCCGGTCGCAACAGCAGCGCATGCAGCAAGGCATACTCGCGCGCACTCAGCAGTTCAGCGACATCCCCGCAGCGCGCTTCGCGAGTCGCCTGGTCCAGGGTCACTTTTCCGTTGGACAACAGCGGTGCCGCCTGACCGCCCTGGCGGCGCACCACGGCCCTCAGCCGCGCCAGCAATTCATTGACATCGAATGGTTTGACCAGATAATCATCCGCGCCGAAATCCAGGCCCTTGATTCTGTCATCCACCCCGTCACGCGCGGTGATGACGATGACCGGTACAGCGCTGCCTGCCTGGCGCAAGCGACGCAACACCTCCAGACCGTCACGTTTGGGCAAGCCCAAATCGAGCAGCACGGCCTGATGATCGCCGTGTTCAAGCACGTCGTTGGCGGTTGCGCCATCCTTCACCCAGTCTACCGCATACGCGGCATCCCTGAGTGCGATGGATACCGCCTCACCTATCATCCTGTCATCTTCAATCAATAAAATACGCATACCTGTAAAATCTGATTCATGAAAATAAAAAAACCGCCCACGAGGGGCGGCGCCCGGGATCATTAGTCCGGATTGGGTCCTTCCGGATCATTTTCCAATACTTTCCCACTCATTGCATCCACCCCGACTTCCTGGGTTTTGGCATGGGCGTGCTTGATGTCGAACGAATAGCGCAGACCGCTCCCGCCATTCTCATTTTCCAGTTCCTCATCGGAGATTTTCCCCGGATGGGCCTTGAGCGCGATAGCCCGTGCCTGTTCCATGCTGATTTTAGCCTGTCCTGCGAGTTCTTGGCCTGTGTAGGCGAACGCATTGACTGTGGCCACTGATAAAACCAGCGCCAGCGGTGTGATGATGAGTCTTGTTGATGCTTTCATGATGTTGCTCCTGTAGAGTTGATTGAGGTCGGCAACCCTTTTGCGGCTACCTTGTTGACCACTCTATATGATGAAAGTTAGGACAGACTTAGCGGTTGCGCCGTTTTAAAATTATCCGATATGCAACAGCGGCAAGCAGGCCCAGTGCCAGTGCAACAGCCAGCCAGAGCGCTGCCATATGAAAGCGCAGCAACCATACCTTGATCTGGTCGCCGAAGTAGTACACACCGGAACTCCATGTACCGACCCAAAGCAGTCCGCCCAGTGCGTTGTAGCTGGCAAAGCGTTGCCAACCCATGCCGGCGCTCCCTGCAACGATACCGTTGAGTTGCCGAAGCACCGGAAAAAAACGCGCGACGATGACGATTTCGGGGCCGTAATGAGCAAAGAAACGCTCCGTCTTGTTCAGACGTTCAGCGTTGATACCCACGCGCGCGCCATGGCGGATCACCAACCTGCGCCCGCCGTAACGGCCGATGGCATAGCCGACATTGTCGCCGAGCACTGCCGCTACCCATGCCGTCAAAGCCACCAGCCAGATGTTGAGCTGTCCCTGGGCAGCGAGAAACGATGCGGTGACCAGGAACGCCTCGCCCGGCAACGGCAAACCAAATGATTCCGCGAACAGCACGCCGAACAGCGCGCCGTAGCCGTATTGGGCGATGAAGGGATGAACCGTTGCCAGGAGACTATTCATGGTTTGCCGGCTGTCATGAGCAAAATTTTACATAAAAACGGAATGTCATTTTTTATTCGTAACGTTGTATATCAGGCGACATTATTACGAGTTCCGAATCCACCTGTGGACTGTCCGATCATACCTTGTCAGCTTCATGTGATCTGCGTTGCAGCACGCTGAATAAAACCGGCATCACGATCAGCACCAGCGGCAGCTGGACGACCAGGCCGGCGATGATCGCGACCGCCAGCGGCTGCTGCATGGCCGAGCCCTGCCCAATGGCGAAGGCGAGCGGCAACAGGGTGAGAATGGCGGCGAAGGTGGTCATTGCAATGGGTCGCATGCGATTCTTGCCGGCCCAGATCAGGGCAAGATGGAACGACTGCTCCCTGATCAGATCGTTGTACTCTGAAAAATAAAAAATCGCGACCTCGGTGACGATGCCGATAATCATGGTCATGCCCATCATCGCCGAGATGTTGAGTTCGATGCCGGTCAGCCATAACCCCGCAAATACCCCCGATACAGCCAGCAACGGCATGGCCATGATGGACAGCGCCACGCGAAACCGTTCATACAAGAACAGCAGCAGCAGGAATACCAGCCCGACGGCGGCAGCGAAAACCGCCATCAGGCCCTTGAAGGCGATCTGTTGCTGTTTGTACAGCCCGCCGAGATCGTAATACATCCCCTTGGGCAGCAGTCCGGGCGCCGCCATCGCCTTGCGGATGTCGACAATCACCGAGCCCAGCGAGCGCCCGCTGATGCGGCCGGTCACGGCCACCATGCGTTTGAGATTTTCGCGCTTGATCTGCGGCTGACCGCTGATCGGGACGATCCTGGCGACCCGCTTCAGCGGGAATACATGGCCGTCGGGCGCGCGGATCAGCAGTTTTCCGACATCCGGGACGATGGCCCGCTGATCACCGGGTATCCAGACGCGCACGCCGACCAGCTTGGGACCCTGCTGCATTTGCGTCGTGACGATCCCGGACAAATAGCCGCCGAGTATTTGTGTGATGCTGTCCGGGTTCATGCCCTCCAGCGCGGCCTTGACCCTGTCGACGTGGATCTCCAGCGCGTCACCGGCCGGGTTGATGCCGTCGCGGGTATCCACTACGCCGGGTATCTTGTTGATGAGCGCCTGCACCTTGTGCGCGGTCGCATCGAGTTCGTCGGCGTTATCCGAAAACAGCTTGATTTCGATCGGTTGCGGCACCGAGGTGAGGTCGCCGATGACGTCTTCCATCAATTGTGCGAACTCGACATTCAGTCCCGGAACCTGATGTTCGACCTTGTTGCGAATGCCATCCATTACTGCGTCGATCGGCGGACGCGATCCCGATTTCAGGCGCACGAAAAAATCGCCCTCGTTGGCCTCGGTGAGGCCGCCGCCCAACTGCGTGCCGGTGCGGCGAGAATAGGTGTCGACATAGGGGTTGGCCTTGATGATGGTCTCGACCTGTTGCAGCAGCCGGTCGGTTTCGGTCAGCGAGGTTCCGGGTGCGGCGCGGTAATCGAGGATGAAACCACCCTCGTCCATGGCCGGCATGAAACCGGAACCGACATTGTTGAAGGACAGCAGGCCGATCCCGAGCAGGGGCAGCACGAACAGCAGAACGAGCACCGGGCGTGCCAGCAGGCGATGCATCAGTGTATCGTAACGGCGATGCAGCCACTCGGTCATGACACCGCCCTCTTTCTGGTTCGCATCCTGTTCATTCAGAAAATGATCTGCCAGCAATGGCACGGCCAGCCAGGTAATAAAGAAGGAAATGATCAAGCCCGAGGCCATCGTCAGCGACAAGGCCTTGAAAAAAGCGCCGGTCACCCCGGTCAGAAAGGCCAGCGGCAGGAATATGACAATGGTGGATGCCGACGAGCCGGCCAGCGGACGGACAAATTCCATCGCGGCCGCCAGCACGCGGCCATGGTGATCCCCTTGCGCACCGCGCAGACGCCGCACGATATGCTCGATCATCACGATCGCGTCGTCTATGATCAGTCCCACCGCCGCCGCCATGCCGCCCAGCGTCATGATGTTGAAGCTCATGTCGAGCGCATAGAACAACACCACAGTTGACGCCAGAACCGCCGGCACAACCAGCGCGGCGATCAGGGTGATCTTAATATTGCGCAGGAAGGCAAACAGTACCAGTACCGCCAGCCCGGTGCCGATCAGGATCGCGTCGCGCACGCTGGCGGCGGAGTCCAGCACCAGCACACTCTGGTCGTACCAGTTGGCCAGTTTCACGCCGGGCGGCAGTTGCGCCTTATACGCCGCGAGCCGGGCATGCACGTCGCGCGCGATCTGCACGCTGTTGCTGCCGGGCTGCTGATAGATATTCAACAGTACCGCCGGATGGCCGTCGGCATTCACCTTGATCCATTGCGGCACCACCCCGTCGCTGACGATTGCGACGTCTTCCATACGCACGATGCCGTTGCTGCCGGTCTTGATCACAGTTTCACCGATCTGTTTGACGTTGCGCAGGCGCGTGTCGGCAATGGTCAGATACAGCTTGTAATGGTCTTCCAGCCGCCCCACCGCGGTGACCACATTGGCGGCGGACAGCGCCTGTGCGACATCGGACAGGGTGAGGCCGTATGCCAGCAGGCGCGCCGGGTCGACTGTGACCTGGTATTCTTCCTGCGCGCCGCCGGTCACATCGATGCGCGCCACGCCGTTGACACTGGACAGCAACGGCCGCAACTGGTAACGCGCCAGATCATACAGCGCGGTTTGCGACTGGCTGGCCGAAGTCAGGCTGTACGCCAGAATCGGGAACACCGTGGGGTCCATGCGCTCGGTGGTGAATTGCGTGCCGGGGGGAAGATTCGGCATGACTTGCGCGATGGCCTGGTTGATCTGTGACGTGGCAAGCCCCATGTTAGTGCCCCAGTCGAAACTGACCGACACTTCTGCCGAACCGCGGCTGGTGGTGGAGCGCACATCGCGCAGACCGGGCACCCGGCGCACCGCCTCTTCCACCGGTTGTGTCACCGTCAGCATCATCAGATCGGCGGGGCGGTCTCCCGCATCGAGATACACCTTTACCCGGGGAAAATCCACCTTGGGAAACAGCGTCACCGGCAATTTGAAGGCTGCCAGGGTGCCCCCCAGCGCCAGTAGCGCAAGCAGAAACAGGATAGAGCGGCGGTGCCCCTGCAGCCATCCCGTAAAGCTCATTGTCCGACCTCGCGCACTGCCATGCCGTCGTGCAGTTCGTAGTTGCCCAAAATGACCACCGCTTGTGCGGTGTCGAAAGAACCCTCAACCGCAATTAATCCATTGTGTTCCAGTCCGGTCTTCACATTGACCCGGCGTGCCTTGCCTTGCGCCACCTGGAACAGATAAGCGCCTTTGGCATCCTGCAATGCCGCCGAGCGCGGCACGACCCATGCGGTCTGTCTGGCCACCTCGATTGCAGCACGCACCCGTGTACCGGGCATCAAGCCGCCATCGGTGACTTTCACCAGCACATCCACCAGTTGGGTTTGCGGATTGATCATGCCGAAAACCTGTGCGACTCGCCCGGATACCCTGGTTTCACTGCTGAACACCGGGACAACACTGACCGCCATGCCGGGCCGAACAAGCCTCGCATCATCCGGTTCCACACCGAGCAGCACACGCTGTCCGCCGGCCCGAGCCAGTTGCAACAACGGTGCGCCTGCGGCCAGACGATCGCCCTGTGCCGCCTGGACGGACATCACGATGCCGTCGAAGGGGGCGGTGACCTGTTCCAGAGCACGGCCCGCACCGATCCTTTCCTGGGCATGCAATGCGGCTTGGGCGTCCGCCAGCGCCTTGTTCGCGGCAGCGAGCTGCGACTGGGTGGCCAGTTGCTGTACAAGCAGCTGCCCGATGCGCGCTGCTTCACTCATGGCAAAATCGACCGCCTGGCGTGCCTGTTGGTAACCCAGCGTGGCATCGGCGCCGGTACCGAACTGAAGCAGGGCAGAGCCTCTTTTAACCGGTTGTCCGGGACTGACAATTAGTCTGACGATGCGGCCCGGCCTGGGCAGACTGATGGTTTCCAGACTGCGCGTGTCGGGTGACACGCTGCCGTACCCGGAGACGGTGTCGGTCATCTGCTGCTGTTTCATCGCCACCGTTTTGACCTGCACGACGGGGGAATCTGCCGCGTGGGCCAGGCTGGTCGCCAGCAGCAGGACTGGCAGGATGATTGCAAAAGGCTGGTTCATGGTTTGCTCCCGTTTATTTTTGGCAAGTCCGGCCCCAGCAGGGTTTCCAGCGCGATTTGTTGTTCCATCAGGGCTTCCTGCAAATTGAGTGACTCGGTTTGTTTGTCCAGCAATGCGGTTTGCAGTCGCACGTAGTCGGGGGCGGTCAGGTTGCCTGCCCGGTACGCCGATTCGGCGTTCCGTGCCACGGTGCCGAACTCGGCGAGACCTTGTCGGGTGCGCTGCAACTGGTCTTGCAGCAGGGTCTGATTCGCAAGGGCGGTGTCGATTTCACTGTAAGCGCTGTTGAGTCTGTGCTGGTATTCATCGTACAGTTTTTGGCGGGTGGCCTTTTCAATCGCGATATTGCCGCGATTGGCATTGAAAATCGGCAGGCTCAAGCTCACGCCGAAGCCCCGTGTATAAAGCCCGCTGGTATCGCGGGCGCGAGTAATGCCGACATTCA
>JBBRFZ010000028.1:0-24775 GCA_038241165.1 Burkholderiales bacterium
GCATAGCCATTCGGCTAAATCACCAAAAGACGATGACATAAGCCGCTGGTTAGCCTTGCATAGCCATTCGGCTAAATCACCAAAAGACGATGACATAAGCCGCTGGTTAGCTTTGCATAGCCATTCGGCTAAGTCACCAAAAGACGGTGACATAAGCCGCTGGTTAGCCTTGCATAGCCATTCGGCTAAGTCACCAAAAGACGGTGACATAAGCCGCTGGTTAACGAGGACATCGTGCAACCCGGCACTGGCTTCGGAACCCACGGGCACCGCGATATGGAAATCCTGACCTATGTGTTGAGCGGCACCTTGCGCCATCGCGACAGTACCGGGAGCAGCGGAGACATCCGTTATGGCGAAGTTCAGGTGATGAGCGCGGGGACCGGGGTACAGCACAGCAAGGTGAATCCTTCGCCGGATGAGTCGGTGCATCTGCTGCAGATATGGATCATCCCGGGATAAGCAAAATCTGACACCGGGCTATCAGCAAAAGGCATTTCCGCCGGAAGCCAAACTGGCCCGCTGGTGCCTGATGGAACTACTAGCCATTCCACTAAGCACGATAAAGCTGTGCAAGTGGCTGGTTATGCTGGCTTCACCCGATGCTGCGCAGGATTCGCTGTTGATCCATCAGGATGCCCGAGTATCTGTCGCACGGCTGGACGATGCCGAGACACTGGATTATCTAATCGCCGCGGAACGAAAAGTCTATCTGCACGTCGCACGCGGCAGCCTGCAAGCCAATGGAAATGCGCTTTCGGCGGGTGATGCTTTGAAGTATACGGATGAAGCGGTAGTCGAATTGAGTGCGGCGAAGGATGCAGAGGTGTTGTTGTTTGATATGCGGTGATAAGCAATAACAAAGTCACGGGGTGCGGCCCCGCACGCCGATTACTTTCTTTGTACGGCCAAAGAAAGTAATCAAAGAAACGCCGCCCCGGTTTGCCGCCGCTACGCGGTTCCCTGCGTTGCTCGACTGATCAGGCGGCTGCGGAACTCGCGCTACGCGCTCAGACAGTCCTCGCCGAAATCCCCTGACCAGCCTCCGCTACTCGGCGGCGCACAGGGGATTGAAAGCGAAAAACCAAAACTTATATGGAGTAGATAGGCAAATCAATTCGAATTCGGCACATTGCTCTTACTTCGACAGCGAGCATCTTCTTGCAATATATCTAGGGTTGCATTTAGCCAGGTTGCGAACCCGATCAACTGGCCTTTTGGCTCAAGGTTGGTGAACGACTTTGGTAGATTCTCATCTGTTGCGGCACGGGTGGTCTCGTATGAGGTGGAGATACTCACTTTGTCATTGGGCGAAACCGAAGCAAGAAGGCGATCTAAATATCCCTGCGTGAGCTTGGTATCGATGTTGTGTGCGAACAAGTTTCGGAGATCACCAAGCTCTTTAAGCGGCTGGAAAAGCGTCTTGTCCATTCCCATTGAACAACAAAGCTTCAACTTTTGTTCGTATCGAAGGCGGGGAAGTTCTTTTGGAATTGGAATAAGAATATCCAGAAGCGCATTTACAGCCGACTCAATATGTAAGTGTGTTCGAACTACTACACCGAGGTCGTCCTCACCGAAAAGTGCGTTGAGAAACTCTGGCCTTATCGAATGGGCTAACATTGGTTGAGTCTCTTAACGAAGTTGTAGAAAAATATCTTCATATCTCCATCGTGTAGGGAAAAAGAAATTACATTCTAGAATCAATTGCACTATGTTATGTCGCTTATCTCATCGACCATTCAATTAGAGGACAGTACGGAGTTGGCCCATGTTTCCATGAAGGAGCGTGAGACTTGCAAATCCTGTGGTGAATGAAATTGCCGGTAATAGGTCAGCATCACAACCTTTCCGACGACGAAACAGTAGGCTGTAGATGCCACCACAGTCTGACTGGTGGGAGCCTTACCTTCCATCACGCCAGCCTGCGAAAGTACTGTATAGATAAGCAGCCTCGATCCATTTCGATCAACCGATACAGGTACAATTTCGCCAACACGAACTTGTATCGAGGCTGCCTGATCTGAAGAAACAGCTTTGGAGACACGATCAAGTTCGGTAGCGAGTTGTGGCTCAAGACGTTGAGCAAGATTGTCCTGTACTGCGATTGTGCCGGAACGGAGTTTGTCAAATTGAGCTTGAGTAACTTTGAGTGACTCCGCGCGATGAGGGGTCTGAACGAGCATGAACTCATTGAACAAGACGGTCTTTCCTTTTTCGTGTGCAGCGAGGTCTTTGACGGTGACAAAATGAGCAATGATGCGAGCGTCGCCAGCACTGAAAGCAAGCGCCGTAGCCCAAAGGTCGGGGGAACGACGAGAAGTTTCAATAAACCCGGCTGGTGTTGGAATGCGAACGGTTTGCGTACCGATCTGCAGAGCTACCAACGGCGTGGAGATGGCATGTGCGGTTGCGGGTGCAGACGTGGTTAGGAGGGAAATCAGCGCAAGTGCAAAGAGGATGAGGTGAGTGTGTATTTGGATTGGCGAAAAAAGCCCTGAAACCGATTTCTTTGCTTCTGGCTTCATCATCCTTCTCCTTCAAGTAACAGTTTTAATCTAACACTTATGGTTCTTCTGCCAGAAGCGCCAAATAAAGAGATTTGGTCTTGTTTTTTGCCTAAGCTCTACCGAAACTATCATCAGCGTAGCACATGCTACGCTGATGATAGAAAAAAATTGTGCGCACAGCGCACACAACACCTTCTGATTTTCATTCCCCTGTGCGCCGCCGAGTAGCGGAGGCTGGTCAGGAGATGTCGGCGAGGACTGTCTGAGCACGTGGACGCGTAGTGGATCGTGCGAGTTCCGCAGCCGCCTGACCAGTCGAGCAACGCAGGGAACCCCGCAGGGGCGGTAAACCGGGGTCGCCTTTTCTTTGGCTACTTTATTTTGGCGAAGCAAAAGAAAGTAGCTTGCTGCCGGGCAACCCCCGGTGACGTTATTTTGTCATTCACCCTTCGACAGGCTGATGAAACAACTAGCCATTCGACTAGGCTATCAAACGACGATAGCCAAGTCGCTGGTTATCAGCACGAACGGTGTCAAGAGATGGGCTACACCCGACATGGCGGGCGTAGCCTGCCCTACAAAATTATGTCGCGTTCTTCACCCGAATGATCCTCACCACTTCCGGTATCCCGCGCAAGCCGCGCATGATGTTGGCGAGATGCAGGCGGTTGTTGACTTCCAGCGTGAAATGCAGTCCGGAGTACTCTCCTTCGTGGGTAAAGCTGATGTTCTCGATGTTGGCTTCCGCTTCGGCGATTGCGGCGGAAACTTTTGCCAATACACCGCGCCGGTCGGCAACCAGCAATTTGATGTTGACATCGAAGGGGCGGTGGATGTTCTTGTCCCATGCTACATCCAGCCATTGCTCGCTGCTGCTGCGTCCGCGGCGCAGTGTCGGACAGTCGTGGGTATGCACCAGCAAACCTTGCCCGCTCTTGATCACGCCGACGATAGGGTCCCCGGGAATCGGACGACAACAAGGGGCGAACTGTACTGCCATACCCTCGGTGCCCTGTATGGTGATAACCGGGTTGGGTGTCATTTCATTGGCCGCGGCTTCACTGATACTGGCCAGTTGCCGTGCCACCACCACATTGAGACGCCGCCCCAAACCGATGTCGGCCAGCATATCCTGGCGCGTTTTTACCCCGGTATCTTTCAGTAACTTGTTCCAGCGCGCTTCGTCCATGTCCTGCGGCTTGACGCCCAGTGACTGCAAAGCCTGGTTGAGCAGCCGCTCGCCCAGTTGAGCCGATTCGCCCGACTGCATGGTCTTGAGGAAATGCCGGATCTGGCTGCGCGCTTTGCTGGTCGCGACATAACCCAGCCAGGCAGGATTGGGCTTGGCATGAGAGGCGGTGATCACTTCCACGCGATCGCCATTTTTGAGCTCGGTGCGCAACGGCACCAGTTCATGGTTCACCTTGACGGCGATGCAGCGATTCCCGATGTCGGTGTGCACGCTGTAGGCAAAATCCACCCCGGTCGCGCCGCGCGGCAGAGACAGTATCTTGCCCTTGGGAGTGAACACGTATACCTCATCGGGGAACAGGTCCACCTTGAGGTGCTCAAGAAATTCGGATGAATCACTGCTCTGGCTCAGGCTCTCCAGCAGTTCCTGCAGCCACTGGTGGGTTTTCTGGTGCAGGTCATTGATCGATTCGTGGCCACTTTTATACAGCCAATGCGACGCAACGCCGGCCTCGGCAATTTTGTGCATCTCATGGGTGCGTATCTGGATTTCGATGGGTGTGCCAAAAGGGCCGAATAGCGTGGTGTGTATCGACTGATAGCCGTTCACCTTGGGGATGGCGATGTAATCCTTGAACTTGCCGGGAATCGGTTTGTACAAACCATGCAACGCGCCCAGTGCCACATAGCAGGAAGAAAAATCATTCACCAATACCCGGAAGCCGTAAATATCCAGCACCTCGGCAAAGGCCAGCGACTTGCTCTGCATCTTCCGGTAGATGCTGAATATGTCTTTTTCCCTGCCTGTGACATCCGCCTCGATGTGATACTCGGCAAGCCGTTGCCGTATCGCTTCAAGTATTTTTCCGACCACTTCGCGGCGGTTACCGCGCGCCACCATAATGGCCTTGGAAAGTACTGCATAGCGATTCGGATGAAGGTATTTGAAGCTCAGATCCTGCAGTTCGTGGTGCAGATCATTGAGGCCAAGCCGGTTGGCGATGGGCGCATAGATTTCCATGGTCTCGCGGGCGATGCGCTCGCGCTTGTCCGGCACCATGGATTCGAGCGTGCGCATGTTGTGTAGCCGGTCGGCCAGCTTAATGAGGATGACACGCACGTCGCGCGCCATCGCCAGCAGCATCTTGCGAAAGTTTTCCGCCTGGGCATCTTCGCGCGTTTCGAAGCGGATCATGTCCAGCTTGCTCAACCCGTCGACCAGTTCCGCAACCGGCTTGCCGAATTTCTCGGCGACCTGCTCTGAGGTGACTTCGGTGTCCTCCACCACATCGTGCAACAGCGCGGCGATGATGGCCTGCGCATCTATGTGCAGCGGGGTCAGGATGCGGGCGACGGCAATTGGGTGGGAGACGTACGGATCACCGGACTGGCGCATCTGGCTCTGATGCGCAGCGCGGCTGAATTCTATCGCTACACGAACGTGTTCGACATCCGTCGGTTTAAGATAGGTGGAGAGTTCCTCTATTAATAGATCTGTATCGGCCATGCATTGCTTCTGTTAATCCTGGGTCACGATGATGATGTCCGGTCAGGATTAAGCCTGCCCGCGATTCAGGATTTCCTTGCCGACTTTGCCCTCGCTGATCTCGCGCAGTGCAACGACGGTGGGTTTGTCCTTGCTGTTTTCCACCAGATGGGCGGCGCCATTGGCCAATTGACGCGCACGATAGGCGGCGGCCAGTGTCAGCTCAAAGCGATTCGGAATTTGTATGAGACATTCTTCGACGGTAATACGTGCCATGATTTACTCCGGTATTTGCAACTGATTGATTAAGGCCTGATGGTGGAACAATTGCTTTGTGCAACGCAGCCGGGCGGTAAGTACCACCGCATTGAGTTCGTGCAATGCATCGTTCAGGACATTGTTAATGATAACATAATCGAATTCGGCAATATGGGCTACATCCTCGCGCACTGCCGCCATCCGTTTCGCAATCACTTCATCGTTGTCCTTGCCGCGTCCCTTCAGGCGTTGTTCCAGCGCCTGAAGGGACGGCGGCAATATGAAGATACTGATACTTTCCGGAAACAGGCGACGAATTTGCGCCGCGCCCTGCCAGTCGATCTCCAGCAGGATGTCGCTTCCTTTGGCGATTTCCTTGCGGATCCAGGTTTGCGAAGTGCCGTAAAGATTGCCATAGACTTCCGCGCTTTCCAGAAACTCGCCGCGCTTCGTCATGGCAAGGAAAGTCTCGCGGCTGACAAAATGATAGTCCTTGCCATCAAGTTCGCCGGGGCGGGGGGCACGCGTGGTAAAGGAAACCGATAAGCCGATGTGCGGATCGAGCTTGAGCAGGGCGCGCACCAAACTGGTCTTGCCAGCCCCGGAAGGTGCGCTGATGATGAACAGGTTTCCCGACATGCTTTGTTCCTTATTATTCCAGATTCTGAATTTGCTCGCGCATTTGTTCGATGAGTATCTTCATTTCCATTGCGCTGCGCGAGACTTCCGCATCGACCGACTTCGAGCCCAACGTGTTGGCTTCACGGTTCAGTTCCTGCATCAGGAAGTCCAGGCGTTTTCCCACGGCACCGCCGTGGCCGAGGATGCGGCGCATTTCGGTGAGATGGCTGGCCAGTCTCGACAGTTCCTCATCCACATCGATCTTGCTGGCAAACAGTGTGATCTCCTGGCGTACTCTCTCGTCCAGGATACCCTCTGGTGCATTCTGCATTGCCTCGTTCAAACGCGTGATGAGTTTTTGTTCGTAGGCAGCGATCGCGGCGGGCACATGCGGTATCACGTCGGTGCGCAGCAACTCGATTTTCTCCAGGCGTTGCAACAGGAAATCCTTCAGCTTTTCGCCTTCACGTGCGCGTGAAGCAGAAAACTCCTCAAGCACGGATTGCAGCAGGTCGATCAGGGTTGCACGCAGTTCTTCAGTGGAAGCGCTGGGTGTTTCGAGCACACCGTGCCAGCGCAGCACATCGACCACGTCCAGGCTGCGCGCATCCGGCAATATGGCCCGCACCTCGCTGTTCCATATGGCAAGTTGCCGGAGCAGACCGCTGTTCAGTGCGGCACCGCTTTGTGCGGATCGTGCAGCATAGTTGATGCGGCATTCCACCTTGCCGCGCTGCAATTGTGCAGTGATTGCTTCGCGTAGCACACCCTCGAATACGCGCAGTTCATCCGGCATGCGCAACTGTATATCCAGATAACGGTGGTTGACCGCACGCAGTTCGAGAGTTAATGATCCGCTGTCTAGTTCCGCGCTGGCGATGGCGTAGCCGGTCATACTGAGAATCATGGCGAGGGGCTTTCGAATAAAAGGCTGTGCTGGAGCGGCACATTATATTACGATTACCCCCTGTGAAAATTTCCGTTTATCCATGAACTTCTCGATACATCAGGCCAGCCATATTGGCAATCGCAGATTCAATCAGGACCGTGTTGCGTATTCCTACACCAGCGAGGCTTTGTTGCTGGTGCTTGCCGATGGCATGGGTGGGCATATGCATGGGGAGTTGGCGGCCGGCATCACCATCGATAATTTCATCGAGGCGTTTGGTCAGGCAGCTCAGCCGGGTGTCGCCGGTCCCGACAAATTCATCCTGGAAACCATGCAGCAGGCGCACGATCGCATCATGAGTCTTCCGCACGATAACAACATGGGCGGATTTCCCGGTACGACCTGTGTCGCCGCAATGATACAGGATGGCAAGATGTATTGGGGGCACGCCGGGGACTCCCGCCTCTACCTGCTGCGCGACGGAAAAGTGGCGGCCAGGACAATGGACCACTCGGCGGTGCAGCAGTGGGTCGATTCGGGACAACTCACTGCCGAAGAAGCGCGCGTTCATCCGCAGCGCAACCATATCACCCATTGTCTTGGCGGTATCGATGACGTATTTTATATGGAGCACGGCAAGCACGTCGTGCTGCAATCCGGCGACGTGTTGTTGCTCGGCAGTGATGGCTTGTGGGGCCCGTTTTCCGACCGTGAATTGGTCGAGGCATTTGCCGCCGGCCCGGTCACAGACGTGCTGGATGACCTGATTACGTCTGCGCTGCGTCGCGAAAGCGGACACTCTGATAACGTCACCGGTCTTGCGCTTCGTTGGGGTGACGGTGAAAGCCGACACGATACTGTCGGGCCGGTCAGCCACATCCTGGAGATCCCATAGCTCTTGAACCTTGAACCCTGAATTTCATCTTTTATCGAGAATCCATATATGCGCCCCAGTCATAGATCGCCCAGCGAATTGCGTCAAATACATATCACCCGCCACTACACCAAACACGCCGAAGGCTCTGTACTGATAGAGTGTGGCGACACCAAAGTCATTTGTACCGCCAGTATCGATGAAAAAGTTCCTCCGCATAAAAGAGGCAGTGGTGAAGGTTGGATCACCGCGGAATATGGCATGTTGCCGCGCTCCACGGGAGAGCGCATGGGCCGCGAGGCGGCCAGGGGCAAGCAGTCCGGACGCACACAGGAAATTCAGCGTCTGATCGGGCGCAGCCTGCGCGCGGTGGTGGATTTGCAAAAACTCGGAGAGCGCACCATTCAGATCGATTGCGACGTGATCCAGGCTGATGGCGGCACCCGCACCGCCAGCATCACCGGCGCGTTCGTCGCGTTGTACGATGCGGTGAGGCTGCTGCTCGGCAAAGGGCTGGTCAAGGAATCCCCGCTCAAGGATTTCATTGCCGCAGTTTCCGTCGGTATTTATCAGGGCAAGCCGGTGCTTGATCTGGATTATCTCGAAGATTCCATGTGTGACACCGACATGAACGTGGTGATGCTGGGTAACGGCCATTTCGTCGAAGTACAGGGCACTGCGGAAGGTCACGCATTCACCCGTGCCGAAATGGACGAATTGCTGGATCTGGCGAAAAAAGGTATCACCGAGTTGATCGGGATGCAGAAGGCGGCGCTGGAGAGTGACTAACTTATGCAGTGTGTGGATGGAGCGGGCCATGCCCGCGACCATGGAATCGCGGGCATGGCCCGCTCCTACACGATACGTGAAAAATAGACCTATGCAAAAACTCGTCATCGCCTCCGGCAACCCCGGCAAATTGCGCGAATTTCAGTTCCTGCTGGAGCCGCTCGGTATCGAGGTGCTGACCCAGTCGCAACTCGGCATAGGTGAAGCGGAAGAACCGCACGTCACTTTCATCGAGAATGCCCTTGCCAAAGCGCGCCATGTCAGTCGCCTGAGCGGGCTGCCTGCGCTGGCGGATGATTCCGGCATCTGCGTCACCGCACTGGGTGGCGCACCCGGCGTGTTCTCCGCGCGCTATGCCGGAGAACCAAAATCGGATCAACGCAACAATGAAAAGCTGCTGCGGGAAATGCAGGGTGTGTACGATCGCCGCGCGCATTATTACTGCGTGCTGGTGCTGCTGCAGCATGCCGACGACCCGCAACCGCTGATCGCGGAAGGCGAATGGCACGGCGAGGTCGCGCACGAAGAACTCGGCGACGGCGGTTTCGGATACGACCCGCTGTTCTGGTTGCCATCACTCAACAAGATGAGTGCGCAATTGTCGCGCGATGAAAAACATGCCATCAGTCATCGCGGGAAAGCATTGCGGGTGTTGCTGGAAAAGTTGAAAGTTTGAACCCGGTTACCGACACCATGAACGGGTGGCACCGATCCGTTCTGCAAATCCGACATCCATGACCAAATACCCGCTGCAACCTGTTGCCCTAAAATCGCAAGCCGTGAATTTTCAGGCATTGCCGCCGTTGTCGCTGTATATCCACATCCCGTGGTGCGTGCGCAAATGCCCGTATTGCGATTTCAATTCGCATGAGTCGCGCGGTGCCCTGCCGGAACAGGAGTACGTTGCTGCATTGGTCCGCGATCTGGAGTTGTCGCTGCCGCTGATCTGGGGGCGCAAGGTGTATACGATATTCTTCGGCGGTGGCACTCCCAGCCTGCTGAACGGCGAGAGTATCGCGGAGATTTTACGCAATGTGCGCATGCTGCTGCCGCTGGACTTGGGGGCTGAGATCACGCTTGAGGCCAATCCCGGCACGGTGGAAGCGGCACGCTTTGCGGCGTATCGCGAGGCGGGTGTGAACCGTTTGTCGATGGGCATCCAGAGTTTCAACGACACGCATCTGCAGGCTCTGGGACGCATACACTCCGCCGGTGAAGCGAAGCGCGCGATCGAAATTGCACAGGAGCATTTCGACAACTTCAATCTCGACCTGATGTACGCGTTGCCGAATCAAAGTCTGGAACAAGCTTTGCAGGATGTGCAGACCGCGCTGACATTCAAGCCGCGGCATCTGTCCTGCTATCACCTGACGCTGGAGCCGAACACGCTGTTCCACCGCAATCCGCCCCCGTTGCCGGACGACGATGCGAGCAGCGATATGCAGCAGCATATCGAGGACATGCTGGCCGCATCGGGTTATCAGCACTACGAGACTTCCGCCTTCGCGCAACCGAAGCACCGCGCCAGACACAATCTGAACTACTGGAAGTTCGGCGATTACCTGGGCATAGGCGCGGGTGCGCACAGCAAGCTGAGTTTTCCCGACAAAATCATACGCCAGGCGCGCTACAAGCAGCCGCGGGCGTATATGCAGCAGGTCGATAAAGGCGCACCGGTGCAAACCGAAAACAAGGTTGGCAGCGAAGAGTTGGGGTTCGAGTTCATGATGAATGCGCTGCGTTTGAACGAGGGCTTCGATAGCGTGTTGTTCAGCGAGCGCACCGGTTTATCCCTGCTCGGTATCCAGCGTGAACTGGATGAAGCCGAGCGGCGCGGACTGATATTCAGGGATCACCGGCACATCGCCCCGACCAGACTTGGCCAGCGCTTCCTGAACGATCTGCTGGAAATATTCCTGAAGCGCTAACCGGTCAGAAACTGCGCCCGTCCACCTGTTTGATCTTGAGGATGGACAGATCCACATTTTTCAGGCAACGCGCATTGATGCTGAACATTTCCACCCCGTTGTGTGAGCCTGTCCCCATCGGCGCGCAACCGCATTTCGCGCAGAAGTGGTGATGGATTGTTTTCCTGCCGAACCGGTAGTCGGACATGTTGCTTTCCGGTGTGATGAAACGCACCTGTGTTCGCGGCACGAACCAGCGCAATGCGCCCAGCCTGCTGCAGAGGGAGCAATTGCATTGCTTCACACTGTGCAAGTTCCCCTCCACTTCAAATGCGATATGACCGCAGTGACAGCTACCCTGGTAAAGCATGATGCGCCCTCCTGATGATGTGATGTTGGTTGAGGATGTGATGCTGGTTGGTGATACTCCAGTCCGCTAAGCGACCTGCGCGGCTTCGGTCAACGCACCTGCAAACCCGCACTGGCGCCATGCCTCGAATACCGCCACTGCTACCGTGTTGGACAGATTCAGGCTGCGGTTATCGGGCAGCATCGGCAAACGCACGCGCTGCCCGGGATCAAACCGGCCCAGGACTTCGGCGGGCAAGCCCCGGCTTTCGGGACCGAATAAAAATGCATCCCCGGCCCGGTAGCGCGACTGATAGAAATTTCGCGAGCCCTTGGTGGTGAGCGCGAATACCCGTCCCGGATCGAATACCGAAAGACACTCATGCAAAGTGTCGTGCACGCGCAGGGTCGCAAACTCATGATAATCCAGTCCGGCGCGAACCAGTTGTTTGTCCTCCAGCGTGAAACCGAGCGGTTTGATCAAATGCAATTGGCATCCGGTATTGGCGCAAAGGCGAATGACATTGCCGGTATTCGGCGGAATCTCGGGTTGATACAGAATCACATGGAACATAACGGGCCCTCTGAAAATACATGCTGCGCGCAAAGCCTGGACTTGCGGGTGGATTCTTCCGTAAAAATACCCGCTAAGTCCTTGTCATCATCATGAAAAACGGCTAACTTCTGCGGCTATAATAGACGAGTCGCAGAAATATCTATTCAGGGGAGAATTATGGCGCGTCCGGAAAAAGTTCGCTTAGGTGATTTGTT
The DNA here is from genome assembly GCA_038241165.1 of Burkholderiales bacterium. Classification (GTDB taxonomy): domain Bacteria; phylum Pseudomonadota; class Gammaproteobacteria; order Burkholderiales; family Gallionellaceae; genus Gallionella. Next base: position 11,645 of record JBBRFZ010000028.1, read on the forward strand.
GGTTCAGCAAAAGCTGATTTCACAAGAGCAGCTTAAATTCGCACTTGAGCAGCAGAAACGCAGTGGACGCAAGCTGGGGCGCGTGCTGGTGGACAATGCTTTTGTCACCGAGGAACACATTTCCGAGGCGCTGGGAAAACAACTCAACATTCCCTTTATTAATCTCAAGTACTACAACATCAATATCGAGTTGGTCAGGCTACTGCAGGAAAGCCAGGCACGCCGTTTCCGCGCGATGGTGCTGGAAGAGCGCAATGGCTTGTTGCTGGTAGGCATGGCAGACCCGACCGACCTGTCTGCATTTGATGAAATCACGCGCATCGTCAAGCGTGATATCGATATCGCTGTGGTCACCGAAGGCCAGTTGCTGGAAAGCATAGATCGCGGTTATCGGCGCACCGATGAAATTTCCGGGCTGGCGCGTGAACTCAGCGAGGATATCGGCAACAGCTATGTGGATTTTGGCGCGTTGACCGACACCGTCGGTACGGAAGAGGCGCCGGTGGTCAAGTTGTTGCAGAGCATGTTCAACGATGCCGTGCAGATACGCGCTTCGGACATACATATTGAACCGCAGGAAAGCAGGGTGATGATACGTTTTCGTATCGATGGCGTGCTGCACCTGCAAACTGAAGCCGACAGCAAGATTGCTCCCGCACTGGTGTTGCGACTCAAGCTGATGTCCGGCCTGGATATATCCGAAAAACGGTTGCCACAGGACGGGCGATTCAATGTTCGGGTGCGCGATCAGCGTGTGGATGTGCGTATCGCCAGCTGCCCCACGCAATACGGCGAATCGGTGGTGATGCGTTTGCTGCGTCAGGATGGGGGAATGATAGGCCTGGAAAAGCTGGGCATGCCGCCGGATATGCTGAAACGATTCCGCGAAATCATCAAACGCAGCAACGGGATGATATTGGTGACCGGTCCGACCGGCAGCGGTAAAACCACTACCCTTTACTCCGCTTTGGCCGAGGTCAACACCCTTGATCAGAAGATCATCACCGTGGAGGATCCGGTGGAATACCGTTTGTCCGGCATCAATCAGGTGCAGGTGAACGAAAAGATCGACCTGACCTTTTCACGCGTGTTGCGTTCCGCATTGCGGCAGGATCCGGATGTGATCCTGGTCGGCGAGATGCGTGATGCGGAGACCGCGCAGATCGGTCTGCGCGCGGCGATGACCGGTCACATGGTGTTTTCCACCCTGCATACCCGCGATGCGGCCGGCACCCTGTTCCGTCTGGTGGATATGGGCACGCCGCGCTTCATGGTAGCCTCTTCGGTGCAGGCCATACTTGCGCAACGTTTGTTGCGCAGAATATGTGAAAGTTGCAGCGAAACGCATACTCCCACGCCGCAGGAAAGTGAATGGCTGAGGATCGAAGGTGTATCGTCTGAACAGTGGGGTGGTTTATTGCACGGGCGCGGATGCTCGCATTGCAACGGTACGGGTTATAACGGCCGCAAGGGCGTGTTTGAAATGCTGGAAATGGGCGCCGAGATGGTAGAGGCGGCAGGACGCGATAGTCCCACCCACTTCCTCGAGGTTGCACAGGAGCACCTGCGCGGTAAAACCATAATGGATCACGCATTGCAAGAAATGAAACAAGGACGTACCACGGTCGCCGAAGTGATGCGCATCAGCAATCAGGTAGACGATTAGCGTGGCTCTGTTCTCATACAAAGGGCGTGATGTCCGCGGTGATCTGGTGGAAGGAACCCTGGACGGAGATGACAGCGGCTTCGTCGCGACCCAGCTGATGAATACCGGGATTACCCCCGTCGAAATCACACGCTTCCGTGGCCTGCTTGTCGGTGCATCCGACAAACAGGGGTGGTTAAAACGACAGTTTACCGAAAAGCCGATCAACCAGATGGATCTGATACTGTTCAGCCGCCAGATGTACACATTGCTTAAAGCGGGTGTTCCCATCATGCGCGCACTGGCGGGTTTGCAGGAATCCACCCAGAATCCGACCTTTTCGCTGCTGCTTCAGGACCTGCGCGAAAGCCTGGATAGCGGGCGCGAGCTCAGCACCGCGTTGCGCCGCCATCCCAAGGTGTTCACGCCGTTCTATGTCAGCATGGTTCAGGTCGGTGAAATGACCGGCATGCTGGATGAAACATTCATCCGGCTGTTTGACTATCTCGAATTCGAGCGCGATATGCGCGAGCGCATCACGACCGCGATGCGCTACCCCAGTTTCGTGATCATGGCGATGGCGATCGCCATGGTCGTCATCAACCTGTTTGTGATTCCCGCTTTTGCCAAGGTGTATGCGGGGTTTCATGCAGAACTTCCGACCGTCACCAAAATGTTGATCGGCTTCTCCGGTTTTATGGTGAATTATTGGCTGCTGATGCTGGCGATGTTGGTCGCAGCGATACTGGGCCTGCGCTTTTACATCAACACACCTGATGGACGATACAGGTGGGACAGGCACAAATTCAAGCTCCCGGTAGTCGGGGTTATTATCCTGAAAGCCACGCTGTCCCGTTTTGCGCGCGGTATGGCGCTTTCATTCAAGAGCGGGATGCCGATCCTGCAGGGGATGAACGTGGTCAGTCTGGTAGTGGACAATGAATTCATGCGCACCCGAATCGAACAGATGCGCGATGGCGTGGAACGCGGCGAGAGCATCCTGCGCGCCGCGGTCACTGCGGAGGTGTTCAATCCGGTGGTGTTGCAGATGATCGCCGTCGGCGAAGAAAGCGGCGACATGGACGGCATGATGTTCGAGGTCGCCGAGATGTACGAGCGCGAAGTCAAATACGAAGTCGCCAATCTCAGTGCAAAGATCGAGCCTATCCTGATTGTGGTGCTCGGCATCATGGTGTTGATCCTGGCCCTGGGCGTATTCCTGCCGATGTGGGATCTGGGCAAGGCGGCACTGCACCAATGAGATTCAGACCACAGAATGTAGGATGGGTGGAGCGGAAGCGATACCCATCACCGACCTGTAAACGATGGGTATCGCTACGCTCCACCCATCCTGCACATCTTCAAAAAGGTTTTACTCTCCTCGAGCTGATTGTCGTCATCACCATCATCGTGATCCTGATGGGATTTTTCATGAACCGCATGATGTTCTACCAGGAACAGGCCGAGAAGACCGCCATGGAACAGGTGACGGGGGTAATACAAAGCGCGCTGGTGATGCAATACGGACAGATCATGACGCGCGGGAAGCTGTCCGACGTGGCAGCCCTGGCCCAGGACAATCCGATGAACCTGCTGCAAAAAAAGCCGCGGAATTACTCGGGCGAATTCTATGACCCCACACCGCAGACGGTGGTGCCCGGCAACTGGATGTTCGATCTCAAGTCACGCGACCTGATCTATGTAGTGGGCGACAGCAATTACTTCAAGCCGGGCAAGGACGGCAGGAAATGGATACGCTTTCATGTTGTCTTGAGCTACACAACTTCTCGCCTGCCTTCATTGCAAAGCGCCCCCGATGAATTGACTGGTATAGTGTTTGAACCGGCCGAACCCTATTCGTGGTTTTAACCCGCTAACTTTAAATGGTAAGCTGTGTCAGGCTTGCATTGACTCTCTGGTTGATTAACGGATATACACAAAATGACTCACACCAATTCAATTGATATTTTCTTATGGCACCAACTGGCGATCATTTTTTTGACCTTCGCCTTGTTCGGTGTGATTTTGGCGCTGCTGCTAATCTTCAAGCCCCAGTTCCTGGAGCGGTTCAGTCGCGTGGCGAATCGCTGGATATCCACGCGACATATCAGCCTGTTGCTGGATCGCAGCTTCAGTATCGAGCGCTGGTTTCATCAACACCATCGCGCGGTAGGGATACTCATCGTGCTGGGCTCATCCTATATACTCATCTACTACGGGTTGCTGTTCGACAAGGCAAACACGCTGCAACGCTGGAATGGGATGCTTCCGGCACAACTGCTGGAAGTCCTGCTCAATGCCATGGTGGTGGCTGCTTTGGTCGCCGGCGCGGTCGCGCTGATTGCGGGGCTGTTTTTTTGGTTGCGTCCCAGCCTGATGCGCGGCATGGAGGAAGAGGCCAACCAATGGATCTCTTCGCGCCGTGCCACTAAAGTGCTGGATGCGCCGCATGGTCAAGTGGATCGTTTTGTTATATTCCATGCACAAAGGGTGGGTTGGCTGCTGTTGCTGGGCAGCATCTACCTGTTTTTTGCCACGTTCCGTTGGTTGGTGTAGCACTCGCGACGCGGTGCGGCGAAGCCGTCCGGCGCGGGAGCGGGGGCATGCTTGCCGCTCATCGACTGAATAAGTGCCGCTCATCGGATGCAACAGATAGTTGTTGCTATTTAATCATAACTTTGCATAATGTGTGCTCGTCTGATAAGTTTTGTTGCGACAATTACTTATAGGTCGAAGTACAAGTGTTTCATAACCAAGGCTGCGGCCTTAATATTTTAGGAGTTTATTAAATGAAAAAACAAACTGGTTTTACTTTGATCGAATTGATCGTAGTGATCGTGATTCTGGGCATTCTGGCTGCGACTGCATTGCCGAAATTCTTTGATCTGAGTGTGGAAGCGAATACTGCAGCAGTACAAGGGGTGGCCGGTGCGTTGGGTTCCGCTGCATCAATCAATTACGCAGCAAAGATGGCTGGCCACACCACTGGGGTGGTTACTATAGCGAACTGTACTGACGTGGCAAGCGCGTTGCAAGGCGGCCTGCCGACTGGGTACACTATAAGTTCTAGTGTCCTTACAGTGGGTGTGGCTGGGACTTGCACGGTAACCGGAGGTAGTTCCAAAACTGCCAACTTCACCGGAATTGGCGCATAAACTTACCTGACCCATCAAGACCCGCTGCGGCGGGTCTTGTCATTTCTGCCTTTCCAATATGTTTGCGTTTTTATCGAAGAATTATCTGCAACCCGAGGCGGCGGAACTTATCGCCGGGTTTTCAACCACCTGCCCGCCGCCCAGGCTGATTGGCAAACGCCGTATAGCCGAGAAGGTTGTGGCGCAGGCCATGCGTGAACTGTATGAAAAAACCGCCGAATTGGCGTCACGCAAACGGTTGGGCGTGCTCGGTCGCGCCCGCCTCGCCAAGGCCATGCAAACCATATTGCGCGAGCAGGGATATGCCGAAGAGTTGACCGCTCAGGTGGTGGGTGCGGTAACGGTCAATTCACTGGTTGCAAAGAAAAAGGCATGAGTCGGGTTTAATTGATCCGGCATTTTTTGCCGCCAACAAATCCTATGTCACTCCAAAATATAATCTCTGCGCGCTTGTTGCGTTGGACAGCCCGTTTGCTGTCGCGTTCCAGTCTATCCTGGCTGACGCCCAGCCTGCTCAAAACGGCCGAACTGATGGACCCCAAACCGGTCCCGGACTTCGGCTATGCGCGCATGCTGTGGGAGGCGGGTAAAATCGAGGATGCCGATCAGGCGCTCCGGCAAATTCTGGCAGCCTATCCCAACCATCCAGAAGCCAATAACCTTGCGGGTATTTTGCTTTTTCAGGCAGAGCAATGGACAGCAGCCGTGCCGTTTTTCCAGAGAGCTATTTCGCACAACCCGCGTTATGCTGCACCGCACAATAATCTGGGCAATATCTACAAGGCCCAAGGGCAGCTTGATGAAGCGGAGCGCTGTTACGAAGCTGCACTGACCATCAATCCCGCTTATGTCGAGGCATTGACCAATCTCGGTATTGTTTACAATCTGCGCGGCGAAAATGCGGAGGCGGAAAGATATTGCCGACGCGCGGTCGAACTGGCGCCGGATTTCGCCGGTGCGCACTGCAACCTCGGCAATGTGCTGTTGAGCCTGACACGCGGTGGCGAGGCCGTCGCCGAATACCGCAAGGCGCTGGAGCTGTCGCCGCGGCTGTTGGAGGCATTGGTCAATCTATCGCTGGTTCTGGAAGAACCGGCTTATCTGATCGACACGATAGACTATTACGAGAAGATGTTGGTGCGACAGCCAGACTCGACGCTGGCATTGCTGCGCATCTCCCAGGCTCTGCAGGCACTGAATCGCTGGGATGATGCCTTTGTCCGTTTGGAACAGGCGGTTGCGATCAACCCGGCACAACCGGATGTGCGCTTCATCCGGACAGTCAATCTGGCCTACATCGGCGATGCGCGTGCAGTTATAGCGGAATTCGATCGGATGCTTCCTGCTCATCGTAGCGCCCCATCGGAATCCAGCCGGGCGTTCCATAAAATATATTTGCCGGAATGCAGCGGCGAGGATATCTGCGATGCCCTGCGCTGCTGGGGCGAAAGCTATGCCGCGCGTCCATTAAGCCGGCACAAGATCGTCCCGGACAGCCAGCGCCAGCGTCTGCGCGTCGGTTATGTATCACGAGATTTTGGCGGGCATTCCGTGTCCTTCTTTCTTGAGCCGATATTGCGCCATCACGATCCGGAAAAAACCGAGGTGTACTGTTATTCCACCCGATTGAAGGAAGATGCGGTCACGCAGCGATTCAAAGACATGGTTGCGTATTGGCGTGATATTTCAACCTGGCCGGAAAAGAAGATCGTCGAGCAGATCATCGCGGACGAGATCGATGTGCTGGTCGATCTCTCCGGACATACCAACGGGCACCGGCTTACGGTATTTGCCTGCAAACCGGCGCCGGTGCAGGTAACCTATCTGGGCTTTCCTGCAACTACCGGAGTACCGCGCATCGATTATCGGTTGACCGATCGGGTCGCCGATCCGGAACCGGGATCTCAGGTGCATTTCGTCGAAAAATTGCATTACCTGCCGGATTGCTTCCTGTGTTACCAGCCATCCGAAGCTGCGCCGGATGTAGCCGAATCGACTAGCGCGACCAAGGGTTACATTACATTTTGCAGTTTCAACAACAGTATCAAGATCAATGAGCAGACCGTTGCAGCGTGGGCGCAGATATTGCGCGAATTGCCGGATTCGCGTTTGTTGCTGAAGAGTTTCGGTTTTTCGTCCGAGCGCGGCCGGCAATGTGTGTTGTCGTTGTTCGAAGCAGAGCAGATCGATATCAGGCGCATCGAGTTGCTCGATTGGAAGGAAGAAACGAATGATCATCTGTCGGTTTATCACGAAGCGGATATCGCGCTTGACACCTTCCCATACAACGGCACGACAACCACCTGCGAGGCGCTGTGGATGGGCGTTCCTGTTGTTGCACTGGCGGGCGACCGGCATTCTGCTCGGGTGGGAGCGAGCCTGCTGAATGCATTGGATATGAACGAATTGCTGGCGCAGGATGCGGAAGGCTACGTGCGCATCGCAGTCCAGTTGGCGCGTGCCCCGGAAAAACTGGCGGCGATGCGCGCTGGTTTGCGCGCCAGGATGGCAGCCTCCACTCTGCTTGACCCGGTCAGATTTACGCGGCAACTGGAAGCGGCATATTTCGACATGTGGCAGGCCTATTGCGAAGCGGCACCACAGGATGTGCCGGTCAAGGAAGCCGCAGTGGATTTGCCGCTTGCCACGGCAGGCCGCATCCATCTGCCCAATAGCTATAGGGTGATGTCGCGCTATGTGCTGGAAGAGCAGGGGGACTGGTTCGAAGATGAGATACGTTTTGTCCGCAAGGTGATTCAATCTGGCCAGCATGTGTTGGACATCGGCGCTAACTACGGTGTGTACACCCTGAGTCTGTCTGCGCTGGTGGGACAGACAGGCAAGGTGGTGGCTTTCGAGCCCGATGCGGCGACCGCGAGCTTTTTACTGGAAAGCCTGCAACGCAATGGCTACGGTCAGGCACAGGTCATCGGCAAGGCAGTCTCAGACCACGAGGGCATCGCGCATTTCAAGCTGGAAGGCAATTCGGAATTGAACCGGATGCTGGACGACAATGATGCCAGCGAGTCGATTTCTGTGGAGGTCACCACGCTGGATGCTTGGTTGCAGGGATCGGCCTGGACGGAGATCGATTTCATCAAGATCGATGCAGAGGGGCAGGAAGCGAATGTGGTCATTGGCGCTGCTGCGCTACTGGAAAAGCACTCACCCCTGGTGATGGCTGAGTTCAAGCATGGTCACGGCTTCAATTACGACATGCTGGAGCAGTTTTCCAGAGTTGGTTACGGTATGTACCGCTTGATCCCCGGCCTTGGGCTGTTGGCGCCGTTCCGGATAGACGAAGAAGCCGATTCATATTTGCTGAATCTGTTCTTTTGCAAAGAAGACAGGGCGCGCCAATTGGAAAGCGCAAACCTTCTGGTGCGCGGCCCGCGGGTTGAGCCTGCTTGCGACATTATGAGTCAGGATGTATCGGCGAGGATCGTAAAATGCGAGGCCGCGGCGCCTTTGCATGCCAATGAAGAACCGGCACTCCAACACTATCTGGCGGCAAGAAATGAAGCTCATTCCGCATCTGCGCGCTTTGTGGCGCTGATGCGGGCACTCGAGATGGTCGAACAAAAATATACAAAAGACAGCGGAGTCCATTTGAAGATGACTTATGCTCGCCTCCTGTCAGATTCGGGTTTGCGTAACCGGGCCAGAGAAATATACGAACAACTATTTGAGGTACTCCTGCAATCGGAATCCGATCCGGCAACTTGCTACCTGATGCCCGGAATAAATTGTGAATCAATAGAGTGCCAAAGCGACTTGCGGCTATGGAAATATGCGGCTGTCAGTGAATGGCTTGCCAGGAGCAGCAGTTACTCTTCTTATTTCGACCCCGGGCAATCGATCCGATACTGGCAGGCATTGAGAAGAAGCGGCTACTGTGTAGGCGAGGCGCAACGGCAGATTGATCTGATCATGCGCTATCAGGCTGAAACTTTTATTTCGGGTTGATAGGCGAACTGGAACTGACTGTTGCTTTGACGGGAACCTGTAATTAGTTCTGGAGCGATCACCCACGAACCGGGATGCATGTTCACAGTTGGTATTTTGGAAGTTCGGGACAGATTGCCGGGACGGAACGCGCCTATTCGTCTGCAGGATTGGTCGATACTTGTCGTGATGTGGTAGCGCAATCTGGAATCCGCGGCCATGTTTATTTACTCGCTGCATTTTGGATTTGATATAGTGCAGCTCCTGCAGAAGAGGCCTGCTGATGGGTGGTTGGAGATGAGCTTGTATGCTGAACGAGTCGATGCGACCAAACATGGAACATCGCGGTCTTACGCAGTGCCTGCCGGGGTACTGCTATGAGAGGTTCTTATAATTTGATGTCGCCGCAATACGATGCTTCCGAACGAGGCTTTACTTTAATCGAGCTGATTATGGTGATGGTCATCGTCGGCATACTGGCTGTGGTAGTCACGCCGCGTTTATTTGACGCCAATGTTTTTAAATCCCGCGGCTTTGCCGATCAGGTGCAAGCCACATTGCGCTATGCGCAGAAGGAAGCTATCGCGCAACATCGCAATGTTTGCGTGGCAATGACTGCAAGCGATATTACCTTGACTATCGCCAGTGCCAGCGGTGCGGCGAGCGCATGCAATACAAATCTGGTTTTACCCGGGCAAGCTGCCAATAAAATCAGCACGCCATCCGCGGCGATTACCCTTATTCCTGCGACGGCGTCCTTTGTTTTCGACGCATTGGGCAAGCCCAGTGTTGCCAATACGATTGCCATAAGCGGCGCAAGCAACAACATTGTCGTGGAGGCCGAGACCGGCTATGTGCACTCGCCCTGAACACATGCGCACAAGCCACGGACAACACGGAATCAGCTTGATCGAGCTGATCATGTTCATAGTGATCGTCAGCGTTTCACTGGCGGGCATCCTGCTGGTGATGAACGTGACGACCGAGAGCAGTGCCGATCCGTTGGTGCGCAAACAGGCACTGGCGGCCGCACAATCGCTGCTGGAGGAGATCGAGTTGCAGGATTTTATTCCGGCAGCGGGCGCAACTGCCGCGGTAACCCAGGCGAATCGCGCTTTCCAATATCACATCGTCAGCGATTATCAAGGATTTGCCACGACAGGGATTTATACTGTCGATGGAGTTGCTCCAATCGCCGGGCTTGGGAATTACAACGTCAACGTCAGCGTGGCTAACGCGTCACTGAACAACATTACATCAGGCAGCGGTAATGCGGTACTTATCACTGTGACCGTGACCGATCCGCAAGGTAATGCCATGCAAATTTCGGGATACAGGACGGCTTATTGATGCATACACATAACCGGCAATCCGGCTTTACCCTGGTCGAAATGATCATGGTGATTGTGATCACCGGCATCATCGGCGGCATGGTGGCTGTGTTCCTCAAGGCGCCGATCGACCAATACATCGCTGTCGGACGCCGCGCTGCACTCACCGATATCGCCGATACGGCCATGCGTCGCATGGCGCGTGATGTGCGCACTGCCGTGCCAAACAGCGTACGTGTTGCCGGTTGTGGGGTGAATCAGTGCGTTGAATATCTGCCCACCAGGGATGGCGGGCACTATCGTGCAGCGCAGGATTGTACGGGTGCTTGCACTGGCAACGTGCTGGATTTCGGTGTTGCGGATAGCAGCTTCGACATCATCGGCACGGCGAACTTTGCCGCGAATGATTACATTGTTGTTGGCAGCACTCAGTCGGATGGTAACCCACCCTACGACCAAACAGCTGCAGGTGTACTGCGCCTTTATACCGGTGCAGCCGGATCGCAGATAACAGTTACATACACCAATACAGCTTTTCCCGCCTGGTCTGAATTGCCCTCGCAACGCTTCGATGTGGTGGATGGCTCACAACGGGCTGTGACTTATGCCTGTGTGGGTACATTGGGAACATTAGATGCCAACCAGAATGGGCAAGCGAGATTGATGCGTTACTGGAATTACGGGTTCAATGTCGCACAGGTAAATCCTCCGGCAGGTGGGAAGAGTGCGATCCTCGCCGACAAGATTAGCGCTTGTACGATTGATTACGCTGTTCCCAACCAGCGTTTCGGACTGCTGGCGGTTCGTTTGACATTGACCAGCGGCGGCGAAAGCGTGAGTCTGTATAACGAAATTCATGTGAACAACGCACCATGAGAAAACTCCAGCAAGGCTTCAGTCTCGTCTCAGCCATCTTCCTGCTGGTGGTGATCGCGGCACTGGGCACATTTGCCGTCACACTTTCCACATCCCAGCAACAGAGCGCAGCACTCGACGTTATGGGCGCGCGCGCCTACCAGGCGGCACGTGCCGGAATTGAATGGGCGGCATTCGGCGTTTCGCAAACCGCTTCGGGAGTGCAGTGGGCGGGTTGCACTGCTACCAATTTAGGTGCGCTGGGTGGAACGCTGGCACCTTTTAGCGTGGCGGTGGCTTGCAATGCCGCATCATCTGTTGAGGGGACGTCAACGTTCTGGCTCTACGACGTGACCGCAATAGCAAAGACGGCAGGCAGTCCGGGCGACATAGGTTATGTCGAACGCGTCATCAGCGTGAAGATGGGAAAATAGTCGTGTAGGTCGGATCAAGCTCAGGACAGGTTTGATCAGACCTGGATGCCTTAATTCAAATATGGATTCAAAATCCCGTGTTGGACAGGCAAGGTGGGAGCAAAGTGCAAGCCCTGCCGGTCCCGCTTACGGTGTCAAATCATAGTGCAACGAATAACGGCTCGATATATAGCCACCAACGCAGGATTACGTTGAGCGGCAGATGAGTGTGACAATTGCAAAGTAAGTTTTGAAGATGGATAGAATGGGCCGCAAATCATGTGTTACCGGGTCCTGAGGCTATGTTTGCAACCTCTAGTCGGGCAGGAACGACCTCTCAAGTGGTTGCTCCTTGCCGGATGCTCTGGCAGGCTTTAACGTGAACGTGGGTTGCGCTGCGAAAGTGATCTGGAAGCAGTGGTAGCAGCAACGATGTACCAACTGATCTCGACTGCGAAGCAGGGCACGGTGGCAACGCCGGGTTACGTCGAGCGGCAGTTGAGTGTGACGATTGCAAAATAACATTGAATCCTTTATGCATTGCGTTAATTTTTATGGATCGTGTTTAATGGAACGCAACACTTCAGCACGAGGGTAGACTGCAGTCAGTCCAACAAGGCATAACATTAAAATATCCTGATAAAAATACAGCCGGGTGTCAGCATTTCGTTACTTTTTGCCAGTATGTCGTCATAACGCTTTCTTGATGGCAGGTAATGACTGGTAGTGGACTGATTCTATTGGGACATGACTGCCTGGCATGCTGCTTGCTGTTTTAAAATGCACAAATCTGTGAACCCGATTGGGGCAAACCCGCATTGTGCGATTTGGAAAATAGATCGATGAATAAGGAGAATATGCTGATGAAAGCGCTGTCGACACACCTCCCCGGATTGATCGGGGCGGTGGTATTTGCATTTGCCGGCCTGGCTGTTTCCGGGCAGGCGCAGGCAGCGACAGGCACCTATATCGCGTCGACCACATGGACTGCGCCGGCGGGTGTGACTACGGTCACTGCGGAAGTTTGGGGCGGAGGCGGCGCAGGGGGCGGTAACACGACAAGCAAAGACAGTGGCGGCGGCGGCGGCGGGGCATATTCGAAGTCCACCACTATTGCAGTCACTCCCGGAAATACTTACACGGTGACCGTTGGCGCTGGAGGTACCGGAGGCACGGGTACCGGAGGGGCTGGCGGTGATTCATGGTTCTCGACGGTCGGTACCCTTTTGGCAAAAGGCGGGTCGGGCGGTGCGCCTCCCGTGGCCGGTGCAGGTGGTGTGGGAGGGACAGGCGGTGCGGCCGCTTCAGGTATAGGTACAACGAAATTCTCCGGCGGTAACGGCGGAGAGGGGCGCAACAATAACACTGGTCGAGGTGGGCCGGGCGGGTCTTCGGCCGGCACGGGCGCAAACGGCACGTCCGGCCCAACCCCGTGGTCCACATTGACCGCTGCTGCTCCCCCGGCGGGTGGCGGAATCGGTGGCGATGGCGCCCAAAACGCCGATGGTATCGCGCCGGCTTCGGGCAACGGCGGCGGCGGCGGCGGGTCAGGCGATACTTCTGGTGGGGGAGGAAACAGAAGCGGCGGCAACGGCGCGGACGGTAAAGTAATCCTCACTTATGTTGCCGCATTACCCCCTACCGTGACTTCCATTTCTCCAACCAGCGGCCCGACTGCAGGGGGCACCAGCGTCACCATCACCGGCACCAACTTCACCGGTGCCACCGTCGTGACCATTGGCGGTACTGCCGCCACCGGCATAACGGTCGTGAACGCCACCACGATC
>JBBRFZ010000029.1:0-24490 GCA_038241165.1 Burkholderiales bacterium
CAGGCACAGGTGGCCGGTCTCGGCAAAGGCAATCGCATGCTCCATGGTTTCCGCATCGCGGATCTCGCCAATCAGGATCACGTCCGGCGCCTGCCGCAACGTGTTCTTCAGTGCATGGTGCCAGCTGTGCGTATCAACCCCGACTTCGCGGTGGGTAACCAGGGATTTCTGGGATACATGCACATATTCCACAGGGTCTTCGACGGTGATGATGTGTCCCTTGGAGGTGCGATTGCGGTGGTCGATCATCGCGGCCAGCGAGGTGGATTTCCCAGAGCCTGTTCCGCCGGCTACCAGTACCAGCCCGTGTTTGTTCATGACTATATCCTTGAGGATCTCCGGCAGCATGAGCTTCTCAAAGTTGGGGATTTCGGCGGCGATGGTGCGGATGACCATGCCGACATTCTGTTGCTGGATAAAGACGTTGACGCGGAAACGCGAGACATCCGGAACGGAGATGGCAAAATTGCATTCATATTCCCTGGCGAACTCCGCGCGCTGTGCGTCATTCATCAACACATGCGCCAACTGGTGGGTGATCTCGCCGGTGAGCTTTTGTGATGTCATCGGCTGCATTTCGCCATGCGATTTCATGCTGGGCGGAAAATCGCTGGCGATGAACAGGTCGGAACCGCCCGCCTTGCCCATCGCGGTGAGCAATTTGATGATGTATTCGTGCGCTTGCTGATCGGTTAGAGCTGCCATCGGTGTTCCCCAAAAGATAATTTCGACAATCAATTAAGGCGCCCATTCTAGCAGCAAGTCGCGCGGCAGAGCAGTGCCACAAGCAATGTACGCTACATGAGACACGTTCGCGCGCACCGTATTTTTAGGGTAATGTCCGTCTCTCCAAATGAGGTGAAATCATGAAACAGCGCGTATTGATTCTGGGTTATGGCGAGATGGGCCATGCCATGGAGCACCTGCTCTCCGCACGCCATGATGTTCGCATCTGGGACATGGGCACGGTGGTGAAGGGAAGTCATTCCACGCTTGAGGACGAGGTCTCCGAGGCACGGGTGATCCTGTTCTGCCTGCCGGTGAATCCGCACCAAGAGATTGCCGGCCGCATCGCGCCTCATCTGGCAAGGAGCAGCCTGTGCCTGACCATCGCCAAAGGACTGGATGAATCGGGGCAGACCGCGGCCCGGATATTCAGTGAGGCGTTCGGCGACAGGCATCACTACGGGGTGGTTTACGGCCCGCTGATCTCGGAAGAGATCAGGATGGGGCAATATGCCTTTGCCGATGTGGTGCTGTCAGACACTGCGGATTTCGAGACAATACAAAGCCTGTTCCTGGGCAGCACGCTGATCTGCCAGCAGGCATCGGACATGCACGGCAGGAATTGGTCGGTGATTCTGAAGAATGTGTATGCCATCATGTTCGGTGTGTCGGATGAACTGAATCTCGGCAACAACATGCGCGGGCACCTGATGGTCACCACAATCGCGGAATTGTCGGGCATTGTGCAATCATTCGGCGGACAGGCGCGCACGCCTTACAGTTATGCCGGTCTGGGCGATCTGTTGACGACGGCAACCAGCGAGGATTCTCATCACCATGCACTCGGACGACAACTGGTTCGCGGCGAATGGTCGAACATCTCGGGCGAAGGCGTGCATACCCTGCACATGGTGGAAAAATATCACCTGTTCGAGTGGCATGCCTATCCTCTGTTCTCGCTGGCGCATGACATCGTCACCGCGCCTGAAACGCTGCGTGAACGGGTGGAGGAATATCTGCAACTGCTGCGGGAAACGGTCAGCTGTGCGATATAGCGCCGGAACTGGCCTCTAAATGACCCATCTCGTCGTTTCCATCTCCGGCCACGGTTTCGGCCATGTCGCGCAGACTGCACCGATTCTGAATCGGCTTCACCCGCATCTTCCAAAACTGCGTTTGACGGTGCGTTCCGCGGTGCCGGTTGCGCATCTGCGTTCGCGCATCCAAGTACCGTTCGAACATCTGCCCAGCGATGGCGATATCGGCATGGTGATGTCTTCGGCGCTGGATGTGCTTGCCGGGGAAAGCCGTGCGGCCTATCGTGCCTTCCATGCGGACTGGGATGCGCGCGTCGCCGGCGAAGCCGGACTGCTACGCGGACTCGGTGCAGACATGGTGTTCTCCAATGTCGGTTATCTGCCGCTGGCGGGCGCTCAGCGCGCCGGCATTCCCAATGTGGCGCTGTGCTCGTTGAATTGGGCGGATATCTATCGCCACTACTGCGACGATGATGGCATAGCCGCGCAGATACATGACAGTTATGCCAAAGCCGACGCTTTCCTGCGCGCCACACCGGGCATGGCCATGACCAGCCTGCCCAATCTGATCGAGGTATCACCCATCGCCGCAATCGGCACGAACCGTAGCGCCGAACTCGCCCTTCGCCTCAAACTGTCTCCCGGTGAAAAACTGGTGCTGGTCAGCCTGGGCGGCATCGTCGGCCGTTTGCCGATCGAACGCTCGCCGCGCATCGCAGGCGTGCGCTGGCTGGTGCAGAAAAACTGGCAGGTCAACCATCCCGATGCGGTTATCCTGGAAACATTGCAGATGAATTTCAGCGACCTGCTCGCCAGCAGCGACGCGCTGATCTGCAAACCCGGCTACGGCAGTTTCACCGAAGCCGCCGCCAGCGGCGTGCCGGTGCTCTACGTCAACCGCCCCGACTGGCCCGAAGCCCCCGCCCTGGTCGAATGGCTGCAACAAAACGTCCTGTGCCGCGAAGTCTCAAGGCAGGATCTGGAACAGGGAACGATAGCCGATGCGCTGGAAGATATCTGGAATGCGCCCAGACCGAAGCCGGTCAATCCGGAAGGCGCACAGCAGGTGGCTGGGTGGTTAGCCGGGAAACTTGGAATGTAGTTTTTTACTTCTATCCAAAAAACTTAAAAACCTTCTCACAACGTCGCGAGCGCAGCTGCGGGCATGACACGGTGTTGCGAAGCATCCGGTGCGGGAGTGCCCGCATCGCACCTGTTCCCGTAATCGGGCCTTACGGCTAACGTGTCACAGGTGCACAAGGCAGAAAATAGCGAGGAACCGGAATGTGCATCAAGCACATGAGGATTTCGAGCTGTTTTATAACGCCGTATCAGCAAGTGCAGCAGTTGTGTGAAGGTTTTTTAGTGGGTGTGTCCGCTTTCAGCATCATGCACATGCCCATGCGCCAGTTCTTCCGGCGTGGCCGCACGCACATCTGTGACAGTGCAATTGAAAGTGAGCGTCTTGCCGGCCAGCGGATGATTACCGTCCACCGTCACTTCGTCGTCGGTCACTTCCACCACAGTGAAGAGCAGGAAATCCTCATCGTCAGAAGCTTCCGGTGCGCCTTCGAATTGCATGCCGACGGCGACATCTTTCGGAAATGAGCTGCGTGGCTCGACTTCGACCAGACTGTGGTCGTATTCGCCGAAAGCATCATCGGGTTGCATGGTGACACTGCATCTTTCGCCGACCTTTTTACCGTGCAGAGCCTCTTCGACCAGCGGGAAAATACCATCGTAACCGCCATGCAGGTAGCTGATCTGTTCGTCTACTCTTTCCAGCAATTCACCGGTCGAATCGAACAATTCGTACCTCAGCGATACCACCGTGTCTTTTGCTATTTTCATTTCATATCCTTTATCAAATTGAGAATTTCCTGCGCATGTCCGTGTGCCTGCACGCCGTACATGACATGGCGCAGCTTGCCCTGCTTATCGATCACGAATGTGGAGCGCTTGATGGACATCTTCTTTTGTCCATCCACTTCTTTTTCATACATCACACCATAGCGTTTGCAGATGCGCGCATCGGGATCCGAGAGCAGCAATACCGACAGTCCGTACTTGTCGCGAAACGAGGCATGGTTCAGGCAGTCATCCCGGCTGATGCCGATCACGATGCTGTCCAGCTTGGCAAATTCTTCTTCCAGTGCGCTGAATTCATTGGCCTCCATGGTACAGCCCGGCGTGTCGTCCTTGGGATAGAAATACAGCACGACATTCATCTTGCCTTGTTGCGATACAAGACTGAAAGTCTGCATATCGGAATCCGGTAACTCGAAGTGTGGCGCTTCTATTCCTGAAACAAGTTGCATAGACATTAGCATTTTCTCCCGTGGGTCATTTTAAACACTTTTCGGACAGCTTATAAAAGTTTTTGTACCGCACCCGCACTTCTTGTGACCGGACTATAATCGGCCCGATGAAAAGCAAACTCCCCCTGCTCGGCGGATTGTCCGTTAACGAGTTCCTGCGCGATTACTGGCAGAAGAAACCCCTGCTGATTCGCCAGGCCATCCCGCGCTTCAGCGGCCTGGTTGACCAGCAACAATTGCTCGCACTGGCCTCTACAGAAGAGGTGCAGGCACGCCTGGTGACACAGCGACAGGGAAAGTTCGTTTTGAAGCAAGCGCCGTTCGAGCCGGAAGATCTTGACAGGCTCGGCAAGACAAAGTGGACCGTGCTGGTGCAGGGTGTGAATCATTATCTCCCCGAAGCAGCTGCCCTGCTCAAACATTTCTCTTTCATTCCACATACACGGCTGGATGACCTGATGGTGAGCTATGCATCCAAAGGCGGGGGAGTGGGACCGCACTTCGATTCATACGATGTTTTTTTGTTGCAGGGTTCGGGACATCGCCGCTGGCAAATTTCCGCGCAGGCGGATCGCAGCCTGATACCGGGCGCGCCGCTGCGCATCCTGCGCGACTTCAGGGTCGGGCAGGAATGGGTGCTGGAACCGGGCGATATGCTTTATCTGCCGCCGCACTATGCGCATAATGGTATCGCCGAAGACGACTGCATGACCTATTCGATCGGTTTCCGCACACCCGCCTACCAGGAACTGGCCGAGCAATTCCTGGTGTACCTGCAAGACCGGATCGAAGTGGACGGCATGTACGCCGATCCCGATTTGAAGACGCAGAAACATCCGTCTGAAATCAGCGCGGCCATGCTGAAGCAGACGGAACAGGCCATCAAACATGTGCGCTGGGACAGGGATGATATCGCGAATTTTCTCGGCTGCTATCTGAGCGAACCCAAGCCGCATGTCTTCTTCAACGCACCCGAACGTCTGTTGAGCCGGGCAAAATTCGGGCAGGCGATACAGAAATCCGGCGTGCAACTCGACCTGAAAAGCCAGATGCTGTGTCATGCCGGCCTGGTATTCATGAACGGTGAGGGAATCCGCGTGAATGCACGCGACTATACATGGTTACGTAATCTTGCTGACCGGCGCGAATCGCCTGCCATCCAAGACTGCCCTGCCGAGTCGGTTGAACTGCTTTACCAATGGTATCTGGACGGCTATATTTCACCAATCTGAACCAGGGGAAGATCATGAATGAAGACGCGCTGCAACACACCCCACTGGACGGCATCACGGACTACACTTCCGCGCTCGACACACTATGCAAACTGGCGCAACGCAACCTGTACCTGTTCGAGAAGGATTTTGACGGTCTGGGATATAACAGTGAAGCGCGCTACACGACATTGCGCAATTTCCTGCTTGCCAACCCCGCGCACCGGCTGTTCGTGCTGGCCCATGACACGCATTACCTGGCCACGATGTGCCCGCGCATGATGATGTTGCTGCAGCAATTCGGCACCGGGATGTTCATCCACCAGACGTCCAGTCATCTGCAGCACATCACCGAGCCTTTTTCCGTCGCGGATGAATCCATTTATGTGCGCCGCTTCCACTTCGACGATCCGCGCGGCATCCTGGGCCAGCATGATCCGGAGAAGGCGCGCGCACTGAAATCGCGCTTCCTGGAAATGTGGGATGCATCGCATCCTGCTGTTTCTTATACGAAACTTGGTTTGTAGCAAATATAGTTTGCAAACATCCAGCTTTTCTAATATTCCCTGCTAGAATGCCGCCGCCTTCGATCTTGGGTGCATTGCCGCTTTGCTTCTGGATGCATTTGAATCCGGGTAAATTATTGTGTATCTCAACTACTTACTATCCAAGGAAATTAAAATGAAACGTATCGCGCTTGTTGCCGCTCTGTTGGCTCTGGCATTGTCTGCATGTGGCCAAAAGGCTGCTGAAACTGAAGCTCCTGCTGCTGCCCCTGCTCCTGTTGCCGCCCCTGCAGCTGCTTCCGCTGTTGCTGATCCTGCTGCTGCTCCTGCTCCTGCTCCTGCTCCTGCTGCCGCTGAAGAAAAAAAGAACTAAAGTAACCGCTGTTCGAACAATAAAAAGTCGGCGCAAGCCGGCTTTTTATTTCACGGGCTTCAGATAATCTCCCGCCAGGCGAATCCCTCTTCCTGGGAGGCCACGCCCACCCAGCTTTCTTCGCATTTGGCCGCGACACTCAACGCCCGCACGGCGAGTTCCGGTGTGTTGTTTTTGCGGCTGAGATGCGCGGCGATCAGATGTTGCAACCGGCTTGCGTCCAGGTTGGCCAGAATCCCGGCGGCTTCCTGATTGTTCAGGTGCCCATAACGACCGCCGACACGCTGTTTCAGGCTGTACGGATAATCACCGTTCATCAGCAAGTCAACATCGTGATTGCACTCCAGCACTAGGGCATGGCATCCGCTCAGTGTCTGTTCGATATGCGCTGTGCCGCATCCGGTATCGGTCAATACACCGAGCCGGCGAGCGCCATCGCTGAAAACGAATTGCACGGGCTCGGCGGCATCGTGCGGAACAGGATAGGGGATGATCTCCAGGTCGCCGATCACAAACGCCAGTTGCGGATCTATTTCCCTGATGTCGGCGATGGCGGAAAAAGCTTTTTCCTGGGCTTGCAACGTGCCATGCGTAAGCCATACCGGCAGATTGTATTTGCGTGCCAGCCGCACCACGCCGCCGATATGATCGTCGTGTTCATGGGTGACGACGATGCCGCTCAACTCTTCGGGAGACACGCCCAAACGCGCCAGGCGACTGACGGTATCCTGCAGTCCGAAACCGCAGTCCATCAGCACCTGCGTCTGGCGGGCGCCCGAACCGGCGTTTTTGATTCCGGCCGCAACCAGCAGTGCGTTGCCTTCGCTGCCGCTGCCCAAGGAAGAAAAACGCATGGCCATCAGCGGCTCACCGTCACTGCTGCTGGTTGATGTTCTTGTAGATCGCCTCAAGCATCTGTTTGCTTACCTTGTTGCTCGCGCCATCCTGGTCGGTGATCGACACTTCGCACGAAGCGCCCCCATCCTTGACCTTCACGCGATAGTGCCTGCTGGTGTCCTCGTCGCTCTTCCAGAACATCAGCTTGTCCAGCCAGCCCCTGTCGAGCCTGACCGGACGCAGATAGTAGATGCCCTTTTCCCTGTCCTTGTCGTCCACCACCAGACCCGCGCCTTCCAGGGCCAATCCCACTTTTCGCCAAGATCTGTCAAACGGATCGTTCATCACGATGATGGTGCTGCCGCCGGAAACTTCCCGCAAACTGGCCAGTCCCGTCGGTTCGCTTGCAACTAGCGGAGCCGCGCCGCCTTCGACCTGCTGCACCTTGGGGTTATCGCCGGCCCGAATGGTCACATCCGGTGGCACTTCAAGTGCGGACGCCTTTGTTGTGTCAAGCGCCACTACCCCGCTTTCGGTCGGCGGCATCTGATAGCGTTCATCGCCTGCGGGAATGGTCAGATCCGGCGGAACTTCGAGCGATGGCATTTTATTCGCAGCGGCAGCGTAATCGATTGGTTTGCTCTTGAACATACTGCAACCCGCCAACAAAACCAGCATCACACTGATAATCCCTGTCTGCAATACTTTCATTATTTCTCTCTGGCTATAAAACATGTTCAACTAAGCACTCCTGCCTGACGCATCGCCGCTTCAACTTTCGCATATGCGGTTGGCGACAAAGGAGTCAGCGGCAGCCGCAGCTTGTTTTTCATCAGGCCCATGCGCGCCACCGCCCATTTCACCGGTATCGGGTTGGCTTCGACGAACAGGTTGCGATGCAGGCCGAGCAGCCGGAAATTGATCTCGCGCGCCCTGGAGACTTTACCGTTCAGTGCGGCGATACACATCTCGTGCATCAACTTCGGCGCAACGTTCGCAGTCACCGAGATCGCGCCATGCGCACCGAGCAAAAGCATCGCCAGCGTGCTGGCATCGTCGCCGCTATACACCGCAAAATCTTCCGGAGCACGTTGCAACAGGTCGCTGCCACGCTCGATATTGCCGGTCGCGTCCTTGATGCCGACGATGTTGGGAATCTGCGCCAGGCGCAGCACCGTATCGTTGTTCATGTCGGCCACTGTGCGTCCCGGCACGTTGTAAAGGATGTGCGGCATATCCACTGCCTCGGCAATGGCCTTGAAATGAAGATACAGACCTTCCTGGGTTGGTTTGTTGTAATAGGGAACCACCGACAGCGAAGCGTCCGCGCCGACCTTTTTCGAAAAGGCGGCCAGTTCAATTGCTTCCCTGGTCGAATTCGCACCGGTTCCGGCGATGATGAAAATGCGCTTGGCGGCGTGTTTCACCGCCTCGGCGATCAGCAACTCATGTTCTTCAATATCGACGGTCGGTGACTCACCTGTCGTGCCAACTACCACGATGCCATCCGTACCCTGCTCGATGTGAAAATCGATCAACGCGCGGAATGCCGGCATGTCGAGACTGCCGTCTTCCTGCATCGGGGTGACGATTGCAACAATGCTGCCTTTGATCATTTTTCCCTCGATCATTTGTTGTGGGCTTGCCCAAAAATAAAGGGAGCATTCTACCGTAATTTAAGGAGCCACTGATCTATTCCATCATGAACCGCGTTGCTAACAAAAACGGGGAGATCGCAAGGCGCGCGACGCTGGTAGCGGCTGTGACACGTTACCGCGTAGTGGCCGATTGCGTGAACAGCCGCAGACAGCCAATCCCGCACCGACGCTTCGCCCACCTTGTCCTGGCTGTAGTCATTCTACGATGCCAAGGAGCGCAACACAGCGAGCACCCGCTTTTGTTGCAGCCCTTTCGGGCACTGGCTTTGCGGGCGGTCTGCAGCGTGCGGCTACAACACGTTACTGCGTAGCAGCCGATTGTGGGAGCAGCCGCTTGCATCCCCTCCCGCACCAAACGCTTGCGCGCACCGCGTTGGGGGTGCTACTCCTAGCGAAGGGAATGGCCATTCGCGTCGTCGCCTTTCTTGCATGTGGCCTCACCGACACGTTACCGCGCAGCGGCCGATCGCGGGAGGCGAGGCGTAGGCGGCATTCCCGCACCACAGACTCGCGCCCGCCGTGTCATGCCGCCTATCCCGCAAAGCAGAGTGCGCGGCCATGTGAGAATAGATCAGTGGCTCCCTACCCCTCACGGGCTACGCGACAAAAGTCACACGAAGTGAAATAATGACCCCACTCTTGAATTCGCCACCCCTATGTCCGCAACAACCCTTGCCGCGCTGCATCCCGGTGACACCGCCACCATACTCTCGATACATGCCGAGGAAGCGCTGCATCTGCGCCTGCTGGCATTGGGTTTTCGCACCGGACAGAAAATCGAGATGATACGCAAAGCCAGCTTCTCCGGGCCCCTGCAAGTACGCGTCGGCACCACTGACGTGATGTTGCGGCGCATAGAGGCGGCAAAAATCAAAGTGCAGACAATATGAAACGAATTGCACTGTTGGGCATGCCCAACACCGGAAAATCGACACTATTCAACCGCATGACCGGCGGCGCGGCACGGGTCGGCAACTGGCCGGGCATCACCGTCGAGTTGCTCAGCGGCAAGATCCTGCTCGGCGAAGACATGGTCGAGATCATCGACCTTCCCGGCATCTACGACCTGCACGGTTTTTCCGACGACGAACAGGTGGTGCGCCACTTCCTGCACGACAATGTGCCCGACCTCGCGCTGATCATCCTCAACACCACACAGATCGAACGCCAGATGAGCCTGTTGCTGCAGCTCATACAGCTCGACTTGAACATCGTGGTGATGCTCAACATGGCGGATGAAGCAAAGAAATTCGGCATCAGCGTCGATGTGGCAAAGATGTCCGGACTGCTGAAAATTCCGATCTTCCTGCTCAGCGCAAAATACGGCAGCGGCTATCCCGAAGCGCTGCAGGCCGTCACCAAAGCACTGCGCTATCCCACGCCCGGCATGGCGGAACATCTGCGCAGCCAGCTCGAACAGGACGCGCATATCGAAACGGAAATGGCGCGCGTGCTCAAACATACCGTGCAAATCCCCGCGCAATTGTCCGACAATCTCACCGAAAAACTGGACAGCGTGATGCTCCATCCCTGGCTGGGGCTGCCGATCTTTTTCGCGGTGATGTACCTGCTGTTCCAGGGCATCTTCATCTTCGGCCAACCGATACAAACCGGTGTCGCCGCAGCGTTCACCTGGCTGCGCGAGATCGCGCTGGTGCCATTGCTGGCCGGCCTGCCGCATGTGATCCAGGGCCTGCTGCTGGACGGAATCTATAACGGCGTGGCCACCGTCGCGGCGTTCGTGCCCATCATCGTGCTGTTCTTTTTATTCATGGCCATGATCGAAGACAGCGGATACCTGTCGCGCGCCGCATTCCTGATGGATGCACTGATGGCGCGCCTCGGGCTGGACGGACGCGGCTTCGTGATGATGCTGATGGGCTTCGGCTGCAATGTGCCCGCGCTGATGGGCACGCGTGTGATGCGCTCGCGCGCAATGCGTTTGCTCACCATGCTGGTGATCCCGTTCTCGCTGTGCTCGGCACGCCTGCAGGTATTCATCTTCTTCACCGCTGCGCTGTTCTCGCCCAAGGCCGCACCGGTCGTGCTGTTCAGCCTGTACCTGTTCAGCTTTGCCACCGCGATACTCACCGCGCTGATCTTCAAGAACCGCTTCAGAAATACCGAACCTTTCGTGCTGGAACTGCCGCCCTACCGCTTCCCCACCCTGCGCCAGATGGCGCTGCGCGGCTGGGTGGAAGTGCGCCACTTCCTGCGCCGCGCCACCAAGTTCATCGTTGCCGGCGTGGTGATGGTGTGGCTGCTCACCCACCTGCCGCTATCCGCCGTCCCCGCCGGTCAAGACACGTTCGCCGGCATGATAGGCGGCGCGCTGCAACCGTTCTTTGCCCCGATCGGCATCAACGAGCAACTCACCATCGCGCTGATCTTCGGCTTCATCGCCAAGGAGATCGTGATCGGCGCGCTCGCGGTGATCTACGGCCTGAGTGGCGCTGCGCTCAGCGGCGCGCTGGGCCACCAACTCGACTGGGTGCAGGCCTACAGTTTCATGTTGTTTACCCTGCTTTACACACCCTGTCTCGCCACTGTCGCCACGCTGCAAAGTGAATCCAAACAGACCCGTTTCACCCTGCTGTCACTGGCCTGGTCGCTGGGAGTGGCCTGGCTGGTGAGCTTCGCGTTCTACCAGGGTGCAAGGGCGCTGGGGTATTAAGTCGGACTGGAAACTGACATACAAGCCGGATGCCTAGACCAAGAGCATGATTTTCCCCACATGCGAACTTGTTTCCATCAGCGCGTGTGCCTGAGCGGCCTGTTGCAGCGGATAGGTTTTATATATAACCGGCTTGATTTTCCCCGATTCAATCAAAGGCCAAACATGTTGCCGCAATCGGGACGCGATGGCTGCCTTGAACGTCAGTGGGCGCGGGCGCAGCGTTGATCCGGTCACAGTCAGGCGACGAAGCAAAATCTGACCCAGGCTGACATTTGCCTTGCCGCCCCCTAGCAATGCGATCAACACCAGGCGTCCATCATCTGCCAGGCAGTTGATTTCGCGGGGAACATAATCGCCACCCACCATGTCCAGAATGACATCGACACCCTTCCCGTCCATTGACGATTTAACGATCTCGACAAAATCCTCTGTTCGATAATTGATGCCGCGTTCCGCCCCGAGTGCTTCGCATGCACGGCATTTTTCATCGGAGCCCGCGGTTGAAAAAACACGGTGTCCAAGCGCTGTCGCCAGCTGGATCGCAGTCACGCCGATTCCCGATGAGCCGCCCTGCACCAACAGGGTTTCTCCAGCCGCCAGTCTTGCCCGGTCGAACACATTGCTCCAAACGGTGAAAAACGTCTCCGGCAGTGATGCTGCTTCAATCGCACTCAACCCCCTGGGCACAGGCAGGCAGAGTTCTATTGATGCTGCGCAATATTCCGCATAGCCACCGCCTTGTACCAACGCGCAGACCAGTTCGCCTTTTTTGAATCCGCTGCCGGCCAGATCGCCATCTACAATTTCTCCCGCAACTTCCAGTCCGGGGATATCCGATGCGCCGGGAGGAACCGGATAATTGCCGGTGCGCTGAAGCACGTCGGGGCGATTCACGCCGGCAGCATGCACCTTGATCAGGACCTGCCCCGGCTGGAGTATTGGTTGCGGTCGTTCACACATTTTCAATACATCGGGTGGACCCGGCTGGGTGATTTCTATCGCGAGCATGGATGTAACTCCTGATAAAATAATGAATGGTCAACGATACCGCAAGAAGAATTATTGCGCAGCCGCTTCGGAAGTAACGACCATTTAAAAACTGCAGAAATTGACGGCGGTCAATGAGAATCGCATGGTCGGCTTAGCTATGATGGTGCCCGCGTTAATTGCACATGCAGGGCATTAATCATAATGAAGTGGGACTATTAAACCACAGGCTCTGTCGCAAGCTCACGCTTTATGACTCGCCAATCAGGCTCGGCTCTTCAAACAGCGACTTGATCACAACCTTGCATATCTCCGGTTGGTCGGGAACCCGATAAAGCACGGGCATGAGCATTTCCTCAAATATTCCCCTCAGGCTGCGTGCGCCCACTTTATACTCGAAGGCCATCTGTGCAATCTGCAGAAAAACCTCGTGTTCGATATTCAGCTCAACGCCTTCTTCACTTAGAATTTCGTGAAACTGGCTGTAGATAGAATTGCGCGGCTCAATCATGATTCTCACCAACTGTTCTTTGGACAGGTCATGAAGGTTTGCAATGATGGGCAAACGTCCGGCGAATTCCGGTATCAACCCGAACTCAAACAAATCGGTGGGTTTGATGCGCGAATTCAGCCGGTCGAGAATTTTCTGGCTGTCGCTGCCGCTTTCGTCGACGGATATGAAGCCGTAAGCGTGGCTTGCGGCCGCGATGTTCTCAATACCGACAAACGCACCCGCACAAATAAAAAGTATGTTGGTGGTGTCGATAGTCTGCGTGCTGCCCAGCCTGACTGCCGCACTTTCCATGATTTTCAGCAGGGCGTGCTGCACCCGCTCTCCCGATATGCTGCGCTGCTCACCTTCATTCGATTTCAATTTATCAATCTCGTCGATGAAGACAATACCACGCTGCGCTTTGGCAATATCCCCGTCCGCCTTGTCCAGCAGGCGCAACATCAATGCCTCAATTTCCTCGTTAACGTATTTCGACTGCGCCAGCGAGGTGGCGTTGGCGGTCACGAAAGGCACATGCACGATTCGGGACAGCGTTTCGCACAACAGCGTCTTGCCAGTACCGGTCGGGCCGATCAGCAGGATATTGCTCTTGAAGTTCTCGGCGCCCGCCAATCTTTGCTTGCCGATCTTGCGGTAATGGGAATATACCGCCACGGAAAGTGTCATCTTGGCTTCATCCTGACCGACAACATACTGATCAAGAAAATGTGTGATTACGCTGGGCGTCAGCTTCTTTGCCGGTATTGGCCGGCCTTGCGTTTGCTGGCTGTTTGAACTATCCATATCACCCTTTCTTCCCAATCATTCCCGTGCTTCATCACCTCACCCTTGCGGTCTACCATGATCATATCCTTCGCGGCAAAGCGGCTGATTAACCCTGTACGAAACAGCGTACAGTATAATGCCGTTTATCCTGCGCTACCCCTGCCTCGCCACTGTCGCCACGACGCAAAGCGAATCCAAACAGACTCGCTGCACCCTGCTGTCACTGGTCTGGTCGCCGGGACTGGCCTGGCTGGCGAGCTTCGCGTTCTACCAGGGTGCAAGGGCATTGGGATATTGATATATACAATGAGTTAAACAAAACGGAAATCCGGAATTTATTGACTCGTTTCTTAATCCTGGCAGCCGTCTGACTCGTTAAGTTTCTATTCTGAAATATTCGGCCTCCATCCATGCAGCCATTACTTCCTGCCTCTTCATCTGTCCCTTTGCGCAATCGCGGTTTCCGCAAGCTGCTTGCTTTCCGCATACAAGTCGTCCTAGCCTACCAGATCATGATGGTGGTAGTCGGATGGCACATCTATGAACTGACGCACGACACGCTCGCGCTCGGATTGATCGGGTTGACGGAACTCATTCCGTATTTTTGCTGAGCGCTGTTTGCGGGTTATGCCGTAGATCATCATTCGCGGCGCATGTTCGGCGTATGGGCCAGTGTGGTGACCGGTTTGAATGCACTGGTACTGCTTGCGACGACGCCCCTCATATCTCAGGACAATCAATCGCTGTGGATCTACGGCGCCATTGCCAGCACGGGCCTGGCACGCGCCTTTATCGGCCCTTCCTACAATGCACTGTTCGCGCTGATATTGCCACGCAATCAATATTCCAGCGCTACCAGCGTCGGCAGTTCGATTTTTCAGTTCGCCCTGGTGGCCGGTCCTGCACTTGGCGGCGCGCTGGTGGGATGGACCAGCATGACGGTCGCGTATGTGGTATCGGTCGCTTTCGCTCTGGGCGCAGCCATCACCTTGCTGTCATTGCACGTCGACCAACCGCCGCCCGCCAAACCCTCGCCTGTGTTCTCCAGCATCGCTGAAGGCCTGCGCTTTGTGTACGGCAACCAGCTTATCCTTGGTGCGCAAGCACTGGATATGTTTGCGGTGTTGTTCGGCGGCGCGGTCGCCATGCTGCCCGCGTTCGTGCAGGATATATTTCATTACGGGCCTGAAGGACTGGGTATCCTGCGTGCCGCGCCAGCAATCGGCGCCATCCTGATCGGTGTCACGCTGGCCGGATATCCGCTGAACAAATATGCGGGAAGATTGTTTCTTGCATCCGTTGCCGGATTCGGTCTGTGCATCATTTCATTCGCGCTCAGCACCTCTTTCTGGTTTGCGGCACTGATGCTGATGCTGTCGGGTATTTTCGACGGCGTGTCCGTGGTGATGCGTTCTACCATCATACAGTTGGAAACACCCGATGCGATACGGGGACGCGTTTCCTCGATCAGCGGCATTTTCATCGGCTCATCCAATAAGCTGGGTGCATTCGAGTCCGGTGTGGCTGCCCGCCTGATGGGTTTGATACCGTCAGTGATATTTGGCGGCGCCATGACGCTTGCCGTCGTAGCAACGACAGCATATTTAGCTCCCAAGCTGCGCAAACCGGACCTGCAAAAATTGCATTAGCTACCGATACGAGTGGCCGAAATAGAGCCGTGCTTGAGGGAGAAAATACCGTTGCGGCAATCCAGCCGGATTTAAAAATCAGGATAGCGAAGCTGAATGAGACCCGCATGTGAGCGACATACCCTGAAGCGTTGACATATCAAGATTTAAAGACGAGCCGCTCCTGAATCACTTCCTGCAGAAAATGAATCCAAGGTGTAGAGTGAACCAATTCTGTAGGGACACTTCCACGATCTTTGATCTCCCAACATACACCCTGATCCATGTTATATTGAGCCTCGTTGGCATCCTTGCGTGCTTGGTGGTTATTGGCGGCCTCATGGCGATGGCAGAGGTTCGCTTCGACCGCTGGATCGCTAACTTCTTCGTGTTCACCGTCTTGACCAATGTCACGGGGTTTGGCTTCCCCTTCGACACACTTCTTCCTTCACATATCGTAGGGGCACTTTCTCCTTTCAGGCCAGACCATCATTGGCAGCCCATTCCCGCATCAGGCTGTATCCCACCGCAAGCAGTGTTGGTCCGATGAAAACGCCGACAAAACCAAAAGCAAGCACCCCGCCCATCACCCCGAACAGGATCAGAATGAACGGCAATTTGCTGCCGTAACTGATCAGCAGGGGTTTCACCACATTGTCCACGCTGCTGATCAGGAAGAATCCCCATAGCAGCATGAAGATCCCCCATCCAGGGGAGTCCTGATAGAACAGCCAGATGGCCGCGCCGCCCCATATCAGTGGCGGCCCGACCGGAATCAGGGAGAGTATCGAGGTGAATACGCCGAGCAGCAACACGGCCGGTATGCCCGCAATTGCGAAGCCGATCGCGGCAACGATACCCTGCGCCAGAGCGGTCCCCAATAACCCGTACATGACACTCCGAATGGTGTTTCTGACGATGCCGAGAACATTTTCAACATGGGTGCCGACCACTCTGTCCATCGCCACGTTGAGAAAACGCGCCAACGCGACGCCGTCGCGATAGAAAAAGAAACTGACGAAGGCAGCCAGGCTCATCACCATGACGCCCCGTCCCAGCAGGATTCCACCGGCAAGCAAAAAGCTCTTGATGGGTTCCAGCAAGCGATGCTCCAGCGTGAGCAGTTCCTGGCGGTTGGTGGCGATCAGGTGCCAATATGTATCGGCAGAATTGCCGACGATCGGGACATCCTTTAACCAAGTCGGTGCATCCGGCGGTCCGGCCTCGATGGCCTGCCTGATCATGCTGTAAAAAGCGGTAACGTTGTCTGCAAGGTTGTATGCCACCAGCGCCAAAGGCAGGATCACCAATAGTGACAGCGATAGTGTCATGGTAAACGCTGCGATGTTTTGTCGGCCCTTCATTCTGCGCAACAGGCCAAGATAAAGCGGCCAGGTCGAAACACACGCCACAAGGGCAAGCAGTATCGCGGCCAGAAACGGCCTCAACACCAGGAAGCAACCCGCCACCAGAATAAACACTGCGGCAAGTTGGGCAAGATATTCGAAGCGTTTTTCCACGTTATGCACCTCTTGCAGATTTCTGGAATCAGGAAACAGAAATCAGATATTCGTCAGTGAACGAAACAATATGGGATCAGACTGTTTGCCCGCTATCGGCCCTGTACAAATCGCACCCGGTTTTTTCGCGGCCTTAACCATTTGAATGGTACCCGATTTTATCAACCGCACCGTATCGGACCCGGGAATTCCGGAATGCCTGGTGCACAGTATAATGTCGGCAGCAAGCACGGTTGGCTTGTTAACAATATCCCGGAACTACCCGTTTGATTTTCTGCCGGGAATGCCTGCGAGGAGCATGTCTGTGCTGACCTTCATGAGTGTGGCGCTGCTGATTTACGGTTCCATGCATCTCTATGCATTCGGCAAAGTGTGGATGGCATTCCCGCATTCGTTCGGATTGGCACTGGCGCTGACGCTGGCGGGGCTCGTGCTGGCCTGCTCCCCGTTTATTGTCTGGTACATGGAAAGGCAAAACTGGCACGGCACAACCGTCGTCGTCGCATGGGCGAGCTATACCTGGATGGGATTCCTGTTCCTGTTTTTTTGCATCGGCCTCATCTTCGATCTCGGCCATGCACTCGCGACACTATTGAGTTTCAAATGGCCGCTGGGAAACATGATGACGTTCCGGGCCACCGGCCTGCTGGCACTCGCGGCACTGGGCTACGGGCTGGTCGAAGCGCGGCAGATACAGGTGGAAAAAGTAAACATCAGCACAAGCAAGCTCACCCGGGGACGCATCACCATCGCGCAACTTTCCGATCTGCACCTGGGTATGATGATGGGGGACAAATTTCTCGACCGCGTGATGGCCAGACTGCGCGAGATCAGGCCCGACATCGTTGTGGCAACCGGGGACATCGTCGACGGGCAGGGAGATGATCTTGACGCGCTTGCACCGCGCTTCAAGACCTACACGCCACCGCTCGGCGCTTATGCGGTAATCGGCAATCACGAACATTATGCAGGGCTGGATAACTCGCTGCGCTTTCTGAAAAGCGCGGGCTTCACCGTGTTGCGCGGTGAAGCAGCCGTGACAGGCGGGATCGTGCTTGTGGGTGTTGATGATCCAGGCACGCGGGATCCGGATCACCCGGCCAGACTGGACACGCGAAAAGCACTCGCATCAGTCACCAAGGATGACTTTGTCGTCCTGCTCAAGCACCAGCCGGTGGCGGATGGCGGCACACCGTTCGATCTCCAGTTGTCCGGCCACGTGCATGGCGGCCAGATATTCCCGTTCGTTTATTTGACGCGCATGGTCTATGGCGTGCACACCGGCCTCACCAGACTGGCCGACGGACGGCTGCTCTATGTCAGCCGCGGGGCCGGCACCTGGGGACCGCCGATACGCCTGTTTGCCCCGCCCGAGATCACGCTGATCACCATCGAAAGCAAACCCCGGTAATCGACCATTACCATGCAAGCGCCCACCGACACCCGGCGCACTGACTTCCGATGAGTGACCGCGGATCAGCTAACGATGGAAAATATATAAAGTGGTGCGGCCCGTTATAATCCACCCATTCATACTCATTGGTAATTATCGTGTCCGACCGTTTAGCTGTGTTGCCGCAATACCTGATACCCAAACAGGCACTGACCGTTCTCGCCGGAAAATTCGCCAATGCCAAACTGGGCGGGCTGACCACTTCAGTGATCCGCCGCTTCGTCGCGCGTTACAAGGTGAACATGCTGGAGGCGGCAAATCCCGACATCGCAAGCTATGCCAGCTTCAACGAATTCTTCACCCGGCCGTTACGCGAGGGTGTGCGCCCGTTGGCCGATGCCGAATTCGTCTGCCCGGTGGATGGCGCGATCAGCCAGTTCGGCGCGATAACCCAGGGCGACATCTTTCAGGCCAAGGGGCACAGCTACACCGCAACCGCACTGGTCGGCGGCGATGCGGAACTCGCCGCGCAGTTTGTGGACGGCAGCTTTGCCACGCTGTATCTCAGTCCGAGGGACTACCACCGCATCCACATGCCCTGCGCCGGCCGCCTGCGACGCATGGTTTATGTGCCGGGCGCTCTGTTCTCGGTCAACCCGAAGACCGTGCGCGGCGTGCCGGGACTATTCGCGCGCAACGAGCGGGTGGTGTGCGTGTTCGATGGCGAATTCGGAACATTCGTGATGACACTGGTCGGCGCCACCATCGTCGGCAGCATGTCCACGGCATGGCATGGCGTGGTCAACCCGCCGCGTTCGCGCACGGTGCGCGAATGGCGTTACGACGATAAAAAGATCACCCTGAACAAAGGCGAAGAGATGGGACGCTTCCTGCTCGGCTCCACGGTGGTGATGCTGTTCCCGCACAACACGCTGCGTTTCAATCCGGCATGGTCGCCCGCGCGTGCGATATCTCTGGGCGAAGCGATGGGCAGTTTGATGCACCCGGGACATGCA
Source organism: Burkholderiales bacterium (assembly GCA_038241165.1). Classification (GTDB taxonomy): domain Bacteria; phylum Pseudomonadota; class Gammaproteobacteria; order Burkholderiales; family Gallionellaceae; genus Gallionella. The sequence goes on from JBBRFZ010000029.1 coordinate 19,167, forward strand.
AGCCGGAAATGAACAAGCTGCATTCCATAATTCAGAACGGCTGATATTTGAATTTGAGACCGAGTTTCATTTACGCTGGACTTCGTTGAATTCAGAATACATACTGACCGCAGTATGCAGAACATGGAGTTAGCGAATGGAAATCTTCTCACGCTGGAGTGACGCACTTGCGGGTGTCTTCAACCAGACCATGGAACGGATCGCGCACTACCTGCCAAATGTGATCGGCGCTTTTTTGCTGTTGCTGGCAGGCTGGATCATCGCGCATCTGCTGCGCGCGGCGTCAACACGCATAACTCTGCTTGGCGAACGCGCATTCGCGCGCTTTTCAACCAACCGCAACATATTGCCGTCACGTATGCCCATCGCGTCGGCAAAGATATTCGGCAATGTGGTGTTCTGGGTGGTGGTGCTGTTCTTTCTCTCGGCTGCAACCCAGGTTCTCGGCCTGAATACCTTTACCACCTGGCTTTCCCGCGTTGTCGACTATCTGCCGACCGTATTCGTCGGTGCACTCATCGTCATCGCCGGTTTTCTGGTCAGCAAACTTGCGCGCGAGGTAGTACAGGCTGCCGCGGGCAAGGCAGGTGAACGGCAACGCGTGATGATAGGTCGGGTGGTGCAGGCGGGGATACTGATCACCGCCATCCTCGTCGGTGCGGAGCAGATCGGTATCCGTGTCACCTTCCTCGTCATCCTCGCGGCGACGGTCAGCATCTCTTTGGTCGGCGCGGTGGCGCTCGCAATCAGCATCGGCGCACGCGAATACGTCGCCAACCTGATCGGCGCGCACTACCTGCGCCAGCGCTACAGCATCGGTCAGCACGTTCGCGTTGCGGGCAACGAAGGAAGAATACTGGAACTGACCGAGACTGCGGTGGTGCTCGAAACCGCCGAAGGCCGTGCCAGCATCCCGGCAAAGGTGTTCAATGAGCAGACCATCGTGCTGGTGGTGAGTGGAAATCACGATGACTAGCAGCGAAGAACTCAGTTACGCTTTCCTGGAAGCCCATCCTGCTGATGCGGCGCGCGTACTTGAGCGACTTTCCGCCACCGAGGCCGGGGCGCTGTTGCAGTCCGCACCTTTGCGGATCGCGTCGCCGGTACTGCGCCATATGCTGCCGCTTCCGGGCGCCCACTGTCTGGAACAATTGAGTGACGATGAGGTCACCGGTTTGCTGCGCGGCACCGGCGTACAGGCGGGTGTCGCGCTGCTGCGCTACTTCGGCGCCGAGCGCAGGGCCCGGTTGCTGTCGCAGTTGCCGACCGCGCTCACCCTGGCCTTCGAACTATTGCTCGGTTATCCGGAAGATAGCGTCGGTGCATGGATGGACCCGCGCGCCCTGGCGCTGCCTGCCGACATGACCGTGGGTGAATCCCTGGAACGCGTGCGCCGTTCAGACGAGACCCTGATCGCCGATCCGTTCGTGATCGACCGTCACCAGCGTCTGCTCGGCTACGTCGAACTCGCCGACCTGCTGCGCGCAGCCGCCACCACTTCGCTGGGGCGACTGGTGCGACCCTGCCCGCACAGGCTGCCCACACAGACGCCGCTTGCCGGACTGCCCGAACATCAGGGCTGGCACGAAGCCTCCACACTGCCGGTCGTCGAACGCGGCGAGCGGCTGGTCGGCGCGCTCACGCATGCCTCATTGCAGCGGGCGCTTTCGATAGCACAGAGCAAGCCGACACCGCACCGTACAGAAGACACTTTCGCCGGTATCGCAGGCACCTACTGGTTTGGTGTATCGGCACTGATCCAGGCACTGGTCAGCCTGTTGCCGGTTCAACGCAGCGAGGGGGAACCATGAACACGGGCGCCGCAACCGCAACCGCAGTCGCCGCCCTCAATCTGCGCTTCCTGCTCGATTATCCGTATGAAGCCGCGCGGCGTATCGAAGCGATGCCGGCTGACGAGGTGAGCACGATGCTGTCAGCCCAACCGGTGCATGCGGTGGTGCCGGTGTGGCACAACCTCACAGCCGATGTGGAACAGGCGGTGTTCACCAGGTTGCCCGAGCAGCGCGCGGCAGAGATCCTGGCCGAACTCGAACCGACACGCAGTGCAGCGCTGCTCAACCGGCTCGATGAAGACGAAAGGATGCGCTACAGCAAACTGCTCAGTCCGCATGTCGCCGCCGAGATACGCGCTTTGATGGAATATAGACAGGACTCAGCCGGTCAGTTGATGGATCCGCGCGTACCCTCGTTCCGCGGTGACCTGACCGCGCAAGAAGCGCTGGCACGCTTGCGTCTGACCAAATGGCGGGGATTGCGCGAACTGTATCTGGTGGATGATGACGGCCGTCTTGATGGACGTGTCGATATTCAGGATCTGGCCCTCGCCGATCCGGAACAGACACTGACGCGGATCGCGCGCAAGATCGTGGACGCGGTTCAGGATACGGCGCCGCGTGAAGACGTGGTGGAAAAGATGCAACAGGACGCAGTGACCGATCTGCCGGTTATCGACTTTGACGGGCATCTGGTCGGCGTGATACGCCAGGCAAAATTGGCTTCTGCAATGCAGCAGGAAACCACACTGGACATCCAGACCATGGTCGGTGCGAGCCGCGATGAACGCGCCCTTTCGCCTGTTTTTTTCTCGGTGGCGAAGCGCCTGCCATGGCTGCAGATCAATCTGCTCACCGCCTTTCTTGCCGCATCCGTGGTCGGCCTGTTCGAGAACACCATCGCCAAGTACACCGCGCTCGCGGTGCTGATGCCGGTGGTCGCCGGCCAATCGGGCAACGCCGGTGCGCAGGCGCTGGCAGTGACGATGCGCGGACTGGTGCTGCGCGAGATCAGCCTGCGCCACTGGCCCAAGGTGCTCTACAAGGAACTCAACGTCGGCCTGCTCAACGGCCTGGCGGTCGCCGCCACGACCGCGCTCGGCGTGTATGTGTGGAGCAAATCGCTGGGGCTGGTGGTGGTGATCGCGTCTTCGATGGTGATTTCGATGATCATGGCCGGCTTTGCCGGCGCATTGGTACCGATTATGCTGCAACGCTTCGGTTTCGATATCGCGCAATCCTCTTCGATCATCCTCACCACCGTGACCGATGTGGTCGGATTCTCATCGTTCCTCGGCATCGCGACAATGTTGTCGTTCATGCTCTGATCACTGTCCGGGAATTCCGACTGGATTACCTGCTACCCCGCCGCATCCATTACACTCTCCTCCTCGCGTCCATACCGGATGCACACTTATTCAGCAAAGGTTCACGATGTACCCAGTTCACGATTCGGATGCAATTCTTTTACTGGCGATGTCCGTCGCCGCCAAGCGCCGGCCAGCCGAACTGGTCGAGATCATCGCCGCGGCCGAGTTGTTGGCGGGCGTGATTCCGGGCGAAACCAAATTATCCGATTCGTTCTACCGGCTCTCTGAATACGGTTTGATCTGCGCACAGGATGACGGCTACGCGCTGACGCCGGACGGGCAGCATATCCTGTCGGGTCAGTCGAAGAAGGCCAAGAGCCAGGAGCGCATCCACGACATCAGGGAGAATCTCGCCGACTTTCACCTCAAGGGCCAGCACGCCATCGTGCTGGTGAAACCGGAACTGTTGCTGGCTGCGATCAATGAACACAAGCAAGCCAGGTCTTCGGACCGCAGCTGGTTGATCGAAAAACCCAAGCCGGTATGGGTCTCCAAGAAGGATCTGGTCAGGGGCGTGCCGCATCCCAGAAAGCGCAAGGATTGACCCGGGCATGACTGATATCTCATCTTCCCCCGCTGACAACAGCGACCTCTCGTTCGGCACACTGCCGCTATCGCCCAACATGCAATCGACCCTGCAGCAGCTCGGCTACCTGACGATGACGCCGATACAGGCAGCCAGCCTGCCGATCACGCTGGCCGGACACGACCTGATCGCGCAGGCAAAAACAGGCAGCGGCAAGACTGCCGCATTCGCACTGGCGCTGCTGACCAAATTGAACCCGCGCCGCTTTGCAGTGCAAGCCATGGTGCTATGCCCCACGCGCGAACTGGCCGACCAGGTCACACAGGAAATCCGCCGGCTGGCGCGCTCCGAAGACAACATCAAGATTTTGACGTTGTGCGGTGGCTCTACCATGCGCCCGCAAATCGTCAGTCTGGAACACGGTGCCCACATCGTCGTCGGCACGCCGGGACGCATCATGGATCACATGGAGCGCGGCACGCTGAATCTGGAAGCGCTGGACACACTGGTGTTGGACGAAGCGGATCGCATGCTGGACATGGGGTTCTATGAGGACATCGCGTACGTGGCGAAACGTTGCCCCGCGCAGCGCCAGACCCTGCTGTTCTCGGCGACCTACCCCGATGGCATCGCGCGACTGGCGCGCCAATTCATGCGCAACCCGCAGGAAGTGAAGCTGGCGGAGCTGCACGAGGAAAGCAAGATACGCCAGCGGTTCTACAAAGTGGAAAATGCGAAGCGTCTGCAGGCTGTCGCGAGCCTGTTAAGACACTACCGTCCTGTCAGCACCCTGGCGTTCTGCAACACCAAACAGCAATGCCGCTCGCTGCTGGAAGTGCTGCATGCCCAGGGCATCAAGGCGCTGACCCTGAACGGTGATATGGAACAACGCGAACGCGACCAGGTGCTGATCCAGTTCGCCAACCGCAGTTGCTCCGTGCTGGTGGCAACCGATGTGGCGGCGCGCGGCCTGGATATCGAGAAACTCGAAATGGTGATCAATGTCGATATCACGCCCGACCCGGAAGTGCATATTCACCGCATCGGCCGCACCGGCCGCGCCGATCAGAACGGCTGGGCATTGAGTTTGTGCGGCCAGACCGACCGGCATCGCATCATCACCATCGCGCAAATGGTGCACATCGAACCGGAGTGGCATGAGCTGACAGAGTTGAAGGACGAGGATGAGGCGCCGCTGGTGCCGCCCATGGTGACGCTGCAAATACTCGGCGGGCGCAAAGAGAAGATACGCGCCGGCGACGTGTTGGGTGCGCTTACCGGAGAGGCGGGCTATACGCGTGAACAGGTCGGCAAGATCAACGTGACCGACTATTCCACTTACGTTGCCGTGGCGCGCGATATCGCGCGCGAAGCCGTGCGCAAATTGTCAGCAGGCAAGGTGAAGGGAAAGGCAGTCAAAGTGCGCGCGCTTTGACAATAGTTCGACCCGGATGATCCGGGCAATTAAAATTGTAAAACAGGCAAATAAAATCTGGCGGGTTCAACTTTGAAGTGCAACTTTTGTAAGATTGTTTGGAGGCGAGCTGAGTTAGTATCCGCGCCTCTCAAACGACCAAGTAAAAGGAGCACAGATGCAGCACTACAAGCAGCTCACCAGCGAGCAACGATACCAGA
>JBBRFZ010000030.1:0-24319 GCA_038241165.1 Burkholderiales bacterium
AACGGAGTGGAAGTTGAATTTATCAAGGAACAATATTATTCTCATGGCTTATTCCGGTTCTTTAGCGTAATCCAGCCGCCGCTGCATTCTGCCTTGATGTTTTTCCCTGTGGCAGGGGCAGATTCACCGTCAGTGATGACACGTTGCAGGGTGCAGCCTTCGAGTTGATAATGCCCTTTGATCCGATGGCGCAGTGCGTCGAAGAAATTCAGCAACTGGCCCGCGTGCAGCAAATCGAATTGCAATTTCATTTCGCTGTAGTGGATGATGAAATTGCCGCTGTCCAGGGCAGGTTGCGGGATATAGACTTTTTGCGGGGCGATGTTATAGCTGAAATTGATGACCAGATTCTGATCGTGGAGTTTTTCCAATCCTTCCATCCAGTCCAGCCTGTGGTCGTCACCGATGATTTGGTGTGCTTCCAGGGCGGCATATTCCTTGGAGTAATCCGACAGGTTATCCCGGTCCTGGTGGGCCGTGTTCAAGCGATTGCGTGCATCATTCATCTGGCGCTGGGCAACGTGCCGATTGTTCTGGCTATAGTCTGCATACTTGGTGCTGGCATACAAAATCACGCCACTCAGTAATATGGATACGCTGATCGCGGCAAAACTCAAGCGCATCAGGTGGAAATCCGAGTTGGAGAATTTCATATTGCCGGTCTCCATACAAGCTTGAAAGAAAAGTCGAGTTGATTTTCACTCGCTTCGCTTTGGTTGGCAAGACTGCCGGTGGGGCTGACGTCAAGCGGCCTGGTAAGCGCGGTCACCTGGTAACCGCGCTTGCTTAACTCAAACTGGAAGCGATTCAGGTATGCCAGTGCGGCGCGGTATTCATTGCCAAAATCCGGCATATCTCCCTTCAGCGTAATGACCTCGGCAGGAACATCGGGGCGGGTGTTGGTTGCAACAGGTTCGGTCGTGCTCTCTTTCCATTCCATCTCGTTTATAACGAGCTTCGGAAAATGGTCAAGCGTGGTGCTGATCGGTTTCAGGACAACTTGCGGGGCAGATCCGTATTGATCAAGCTTGCGCATCACAGACACGCTTGCTTTCATGTCAGCGGCAGGGATATCGGTGACGGGAAACCCCTGGGTGATCTGCTTTGCTTCTCTCACCAGACGCTGTGTCTGGAACTTCAAATCATCTGCCGCACTTGCATTCCCGCCGCTTTGCCAAACCGTTGTGGCCGCCCATAATATGCTTGCAATCAGGATTGCAATGCTGCTCCAGTTGAGCGCGTAACGCAATTGCCGCAGCGTGTAGTAGCGGGTGTGTTCAGCGTTGGCGTAATTGGTGTTGGGGCGGTTGGTGGCCAGTTGGTGCAGGAAAATCTGGCTGGCATCCGAATCGGTGAAGTGATAGTCAAGCTTGAGTTGCTTGCCGACTTCCTCGATATCCGCGAAGTCATAGCGTACATCGGTGTCATTGGGTAATTTTTTTTTCAGTTGACTGCGGTCATCCGCATTGCACAGGATGCGCACATCGAGTATTTGTCCCGATGGAAGCAGGCTCAAACTCTTCAAATACTGGTAGGTCCGGTTGAGCTCGTTAACCACGGCATCTTGAAAAGTCAGCTCTGCATGTACAGGCGTCAGCCGGGAAATTTGCAGCCGATGGTCGCTGAAATAAGTCTGGCGCAATCCGGAAAATTTTTCCCAGGAAATCAGCAGCAGATGTTTGGAGGGATGGTTTTTTACCAGCGGTTCGCTGATCTGTGGTACCGAATAGATTCCTTCAAGCGGGGTTTGCTGGGCCAGCATGATATCCAGCCAGGGCTTGATGAGCCCGGGGTTGGTCAGTGCCGAGAACAGCATGTCGTCGTCGCGGCGTCCGGTCTGCTGACGCTTCAACAGCGTGGCTTTGTGAAAAGGTGTGCCGCGATAAAACTGGTCGAACTTGCGCTGAAATAGTGCGGCGCGGCTATTTCCGCTCAAGTGCGGAACGATTTCATGACGAAAGTCCTCTTCTATCAAGTCGGTCAGCAAGTAAGTGGGGCACTTTGCCGTTTGCAAAAGGGATTCGAAACTTTCCCGTCCTTCCGGGGTGTCGGTGAAATCGCTCTGCAGCACGATTTGGCGGCCAGCCATGAGTTGTGCGTGCAAGTGATCGGCACTCAGAAATAGGAGTAGCGCTTGTTTCATTGGACTAAAAACCTGTCATTCCCGCGCTTCGGCGCGATCTGTAGGAGTGCAACTTGTTGCGCGAAGAATTCGCCCGATGAATCGTGCTCCTACCATGCCGCGTATTTCGCGGGAATGACGATGCTAATGGATTATTTTGTTTCATCAAAATTTCACCTTGCCAATCAGATCGTAGATTGGCGATAGTACCGATAGCATAACCCAACCCAGCAATGAACCCAGAACGATGGTCATGGTCGGTTCAACCATGACCTGCACTTTTTTGATGGAGCTCTTCACGTCGCGATCATAAAAATAGCTTACGTTAAGCAACGCCTTGTCCAGTGAACCGGTGGCTTCGCCGACCTTGAGCATGCGTACTACCAGAGGGGGGAACATGCCGGTATTCTGGAAGCTCTGGGTCAGGTTTTTTCCGGACTCTATCTCATGTATGACATCATCGAGGCTCTTCGCGACAGCCTGGTTGTTGACCACATCACGCGAATTGGCAATGCAGTCGAGGATGCTGATACCGGAGCCATACATCATCGCGAACGTGTTGGCAAAACGCGCCAGAATGATTTTGCGCAGGATAGGGCCGATTACCCACGCATCCAGCTTGAATTTGTCGAATTTGAAGCGCATTGCCGTACTGGTGCTGATCGACAACTTTCCCACAACAAGCAGTACGATCGGTAATGCAATCAATACATACCAGTAATTGACGAAAAATTTGGATGTGGCAATCAGCACGCGCGTCTGGATGGGGACTTCCTGCCCCATTCCCGTGATGAAGCTGACCAGTTGCGGGACCAGGTAGATCATCAGAAAAAAGGTGATCGCCACCACCGCCGTGCCTACGAAAGCGGGATACATCAGGATGGTCTTGGTATTCGATGCCATTTCATCCTGCCACTTCAGTGACTCGGTAATGTGTTCAAATACCTCCGGCAGGCGTCCGCTTGCCTCACCGGCAAAAGTCAGGCTGATGAAGATTTTATCGAATGCGTCCGGGTGCTGCGACATTGCTTCAGACAGTTTTTTGCCGCCCTCGATGGACTCGACCATATTGGCGATGATTTCGCGGAAACGCGGGTCGTTCATGGTGTCGCGCAAATCGGCAAGGCTTTCCAGCAAAGACACGCCTGCGCGGACAAGTTGTTCGAGATTGAAAAAAAATGTGATTAATTCAGGGCGTTTGATCTTGCCCCGTCCTGCGCCAGCCCGCCCGCTGTCCACTTTCGCATCGATCAAATCAAGGCCGCTGCGTTTAAGGCGCAGTTCCAGATCCACCTGGTTGGCAGCATCCTGCAAACCTCTGTGGGTCTTGCCGAGATCATCTATTGCCCGATAGGAGTAGAGTGACATTAGGGTTTCCCCGGTTCCTTACCCAGCCGGTCGGTCAGATCCACCACGCGACTGACCTCCGCAACAGAGGTGATACCTTGCTGGATGCGCCGGATGCCGTCCAGCGCCAACGGGCGGAAACCCTTGTCGATAGCCGCTTCCCTGATTTGGCGCGTACTGGCGCGATGCGAAATCAGATCATCCAGATCGAAATCCAGTTTGAGCAATTCCATGAGGGCCATGCGCCCTTTGTAGCCCTGATGATTGCAGGACTCGCAACCGGCAGCGCGATACAGGGTGGCGTCCTGCTGGATCGAAAGACCCAACAGTTTGCGTTCCGATGCGTCCGGGGTGTACGGATATTTGCATTCCTTGCACAGCGTGCGTATCAAACGCTGTGCCACGACACCGATGATGTTGCCGGCCATGATGTCGGGAAGGATTCCGATGTCGAGCAAGCGCGGTATTGCGCCTATGGCCGAATTGGTGTGCAGCGTCGAATACACCTGATGTCCGGTCATCGCGGCGCGGAATGCCATTTCGGCGGTGGGATGGTCGCGAATTTCGCCGACCAGAATAATGTCCGGATCCTGGCGCATCATGGAACGGATACCGTTGGCAAAATCCAGCTTGGCGGATTCATTCACCGACGTCTGGCGTATCAGCGCGAGCGGGTATTCGACCGGATCTTCCAGTGTCATGATGTTGACCGATTCGGTGTTGATGTGGTTCAGCACCGAATACAGCGTGGTGGTCTTGCCGCTGCCGGTGGGGCCGGTCACCAGCACAATGCCTTCCGGTTTGGCGATGACCATCTTGAGCAGGCTGAGCGCGGCATCATCCAGGCCAAGCTGATCAAGCGACACGATGCCTTTTTGCCGATCCAGAATGCGCAGCACCAGATTTTCGCCGTGCGTGGTCGGGTGTGAAGCCACCCGGAAATCGATCGGCCGGCCTGACAGTCGCAGCGAGATGCGACCGTCCTGGGGCGCACGGGTTTCGGCAATGTTCAAGTTGCTCATCACCTTCAGGCGCACCACCATGGCAGGCCAGAAGCTCTTGTGCAGACTGCGAACCTGGCGAAGCACGCCGTCGACGCGGTAGCGGATGCGTAAAAAACTGTTTTCCGGTTCGAAGTGAATGTCTGAAGCGCCACGTTGCACGGCTTCGGTGAGCAGCGCATCGACCAGGCGTACCACCGGCTGGCTGAATTCGTTCACACCGGACTGCTGCGTCTGGTATTCCATTTCGCCCGGCTCGATTTCGTGCAGGATGCCGTCTATCGAGAGTTCAAATCCATAGTACTGGTCTATCGCGCGCAGAATGTCTGATTCGCTGGCGAGCTGGGTGGCCAGCTGATATTCGTCCTTGAGCAGCGCGCGCACCTGATCAAGTGCGATGATGTTGTCCGGGTCGGCAACCGCCAGGGTCAGGGTATGGCCGGTCTGATCGACAGACAGGGGCAGCAATTGATAACGCCGTGCCACATCTTTCGGGATCAGGCTGAGTGCGGCCGAGTCTACAATGACGGAGGAGAGATCTACGCTTTGCTGGCCGAGGTTTTCCGACAGGACATCGCGGATAGTGGCTTCCGAGAGAAAGCCAAGACCAACCAGCAGGCGCCCCAGCGGTTGATGCGTCTTGCCCTGCTCTTGCAAGGCAATGCGCAACTGGTCGTCGCTGATCACGCCTTTGCCGACCAGTATCTGTCCGAGCTGTTTAGGCGGATTGTCCTGCTTCGTGTTTGTTGGCATGAGAATTTAGTGCGTTAGCACTTCGATACGGTGTAAGATTTTTGCGTGATCAAAGCCGGCATGGTTTTCAGGATCAAGCTGCAGTGCGCGCCGGTAATATTGTGCAGCTGATTTGTTTTGCCCGAGACGGTCAAGGCTGACGGCCAGATTGAATGCCAGTTCAGCACGGTCTGGCGCCAATTTGTAGGCATCAAAGTATGACTGTTGCGCCTCGCCCCAGCGAGCCTGCTCTGCGTAGTAATTGCCCAGAGCAAAATGCAGGGATGATGAATTTTGCTGTTCATTGAGCAGCGTCTTCAGGCGGCTTTCGCGGTTATCGTCGTTGGACAGGGCGGACATCCCGGAATTGGCCACGGCATTGCGCGGATCCAGTGCCAATACTTGCGCGTAATAGTGTGCGGCCACGTTGTCCTCACCGCGGCGCTGGGCGATAACTCCCATTCCGAGCAGGGCGTCAGTATTATCTGAATCCAGACTTAGCGCTTTAAGATACAACTGTTGTGATTGCTCGAAATTTCCGTCGCGGTATGCAAGATAGGCGTTGTTGAGCAGAGGGTCGATGGGTTCCTCGATGTGCTGCTCGATATGTACAGCGTCATCTGTGTGTGTGGTCGGCAATGCTGCCCTTGCCAACCGCCTAGTGGCGCGTCTTGGTTTTGCTTTGCTGGCCGGTTTTGGCGCAGCTTCGGCTGAAACGATACCGGGCACCAGATTATTTTGCGCCGGAGTCGGCGCCGCTGCGGGTATTTGAAGTGGCATGGCAGCCACGTTGACGGAGCGCGACGGTTGGGTGTTGCCCGGAGAGATGGCGTACCAGACATACCCCGCTCCGGCAGCGAGTAATACAACTGCGCCGACTCCAATCGCAATCATCAGATTGCGATTGGAGTCGGCGCGCGCAAACGCGGCAGAGCCGGATTTGGCATCGAACAGGTTTTTGCCGACGATGCGCGCCTTGTCATCAGGCGTCGAATCAGTTGGGGCCGCTTCGGGTCCTGAAACCAAGCCGGGATGCGGCTCCAGACTTAGCTCAAATCCCGAGGGGTTGTCTTGCCCAGCCTGTGCTTGCTGGGATTTTTTGCGGGCATCCAGTAGCAGGCTCATGCTCAGGGCTTTCCGTAGGCAGATTCATTGAAGAAATTCTGGTCCGGCAAGTTGCTGCGGAATGCATTGAAATCGCCATTGACACTGGCACTTTTGATCACGATCGGTCGCAAAAAGATCACCAGTTCCGTCTTGGTTGTCGTGTCATCGCGGTTCTTGAACAAATTACCCAGCAATGGAATATGGCCGAGTAGCGGGACTTCATTGGTGGTTTTGTTAATTTGATCTTCCATCAGACCGCCCAGAACAGCGATCTGGTTGTTATCGATTTTCAGCACCGACTCCATCTCGCGTGTCGAGGTTTGCGGGATGCGGCTGGTTACACCAGCTATTGCCAGCTCAGGATTGGGGTCGTTGATATAGCTGAGCAGTCGGGTAATTGTCGGGCGGATATTGATCAATACCGTATTGTTGTCACTGATCTGTGGTGTCAGACTCATGGTGAAGCCCACAGGTGAAGTCATGAGATTTGAGGTGTAAGTAGCAGGCGTGTTGCCATTGACAGATACTTGTCCTGGCGTGACGGTTATGGTGAAGTACGCCAGGTTATCGACCACGCGCAATATCGCAGTCTGGTTGTTCATCACGCTCAGTGTGGGGCTGGACAGCACTTTGACATTGCCGAACTTTTCCAGCAATTGCACTGATGCAGCAAGGTTGCCGAATTTGGAGGTCGGATTGATGTAGCTCACCGCCAGTGCACCAGGTGTTGCGGTGATACCTGTCGAGCCGGTTTGACTTAGTGCAAAGCCTTTAGTGCCGAGCAGCGCGCGTGACCAGTCTATGCCTTGCTGATATTGATCGCTCAGATTCACCTGGACAATGGTCGCCTCTATCATGACCTGACGCTCTGCACTGGCCATGATCCGGTCGATGAACTGCTGTATCTTTTCATGCTGTTTCGCGGTGGCGCGTACCGTGATGATGCCAGTCTCCGGATTGGCGATGACTGAAGCCGCCTCGCGGAAAGTGCTGCGCCGGGTAACAGTCATCCCGCCTTCTTCGACATTGACGGGATTGGGGCTGTTTTCAATGCCGCCCTTGGGGGCAGACTTCTTGCTGCTGCCGGGTTGAACGCCTGTGCCGGTACTGCTTGCGTTGCGTATCTGCTGCACGGAAGTTTCGCTGGAACCGGCGGGTAACACCTTGTCGGTCTCGTGCAGGATGTCCTTGATGTTCTTCTCCAATGTTTCCCAGAAGCGATTTTTGGATACATCCTTGATGGTGAGCGAAGAATTGTTGGCGCCGGAGCTGCTCGAGCTGCTGGAATTATTGGAATTGTTGGTTGAATTTCCTCCGACTTGCGTAGTATTTGATATAGCACTATCCGAGTCGCGTGTCATGTTCACATAATCGATCTTGTAGCTGTGCAAATAAGGCGTATCCGGCATCACGGTCAGGGTGCCGTTGTCCAGTTCATAGCGCATATCCACCTGTCTGGCGATACGCGTCAGGATCTGCGGCAGGGTCTGGTCGATGGCGTTTATTGTTACTGTGCCCTGAATACCGGACTGGATGTCGAGGTTGATTTTTGCGTCGCGCGCCAGCGCGAACAGGATTTGCTGTGCCGGCACATTGGTCACGACCACGCTGTAGGTAGCGACTTTATCCGCCGGTTTGGGAGGCGGAAGCACGACGCTGTCTTTGATGGGTTGCGGAATGGAGTTTGCCGTCGCGGGCTGGGCGGCGGGTTGCTGCATGTGCTGATCAGCAGGCTTTATCAGTTTTGTCCCGCACCCGGACAGCATCACTCCGACAGCACAGAGATACGCTAAGTTACGTGAACGCATGCTTTCCCCTATATTTATGTGCTGTAGCCTAACAGCTTTGTGAGCCTTGCTCAATATGACATTCGACCTGTCGTTCAAAAGATGTAGGTCGACGTGGCGAAGGCTTTTTTATAGCGAGGGGGCAGATCTTTGACAGCGTCGTGAGCCGCTTCAATCGAGGGATAAGCACCATAGACTACGCGCATCCCGTTCTTCCCGCCAAGCTTGGCAGGAAGAAGATATATTTTCGGCAGTACGCCCAACTCGTCTGCGCGTCTGAGGAATCCCTCGATCCGTTCCGGATTGACTGTTTCGTTGTAATACAACTGGATGCTGGCGACCGTCTTTTTCTGATCGAGTAATTGCTTTCCCGCCTCCAGACGTTGCTCAAACAGGATTGTTTGATTGGCCGTGCTGTGAGCCGCCGGCACGGGAGGAATGGCCGGGACAGCTTTGGCCGGCGGCTTGGGGGTGACTGCGGGAGGGGCAGCAGTTTGAACCGCCGCCACAGCGGGAACCGGCGTTGCCGGGGGAGCTGCGGCTGTTGCAAGGGCGGGTGATTTGTCCCGGATTTGTCGGGGAGAGCTTTGCGGATTATCGAATATCCACCATGCTGCAGCGCCAAGCAACAGCAGTGCGGCGGCGCCTGCCCCAAGCAGTTTTTTGAGCGGACGGGTGGCGGCGGGATCGAGTTCGCTGTCGCGCAATGCCGCCTGCACGTGTTGAGGCTTGATGTCGTAAGTGTCATCAACGAATGCAGCCAGCAGCGATTTGTCGGCAAGGATGTTCACGCGGCGCATCAACCCGTTGGAAGAAGAGGCGATAAGCTTGATCGCTCCCGGCGAGAAAATGTTCGGGCCGTGGTAGCCCGCTGCACGCATCCGGAACATCAGGTAGTTTTCCAGGATGCTGCGCGACAGCGGTTGCATATGGAAGTGATGCGCGATGCGATCCTTGAGTTGGCGCATGTTGGGTTGATCGAGCTTGACGTTCAACTCGGGTTGCCCGAACAACACGATTTGCAACAGCTTGGCATTGCCGACTTGCAGGTTGTACAACAGGCGCAATTCTTCCAGTGTGTCGGGCGGCATGGCGTGTGCCTCGTCAACCAGCACGACGACACGTTTGCCATCGCGCGCTTTCTCCTCGAGCTTGTTCTGGATGTTCTGCATGATGATGCCGACACGCTCGCTGCTGATGTTCAGCCCGAGCCCGTCCGCAATGGCATATAACATTTCTTCGCGTGACAGGCTGGGATTAGCCAGATAGATGGCCTCAATGTGCGGCGGGAGCTTTTCCAGCAACATCCGGCACAACATGGTTTTGCCGCTGCCGACTTCGCCGCTGACTTTGATGATGCCTTCCACTTCCGAGATGGAGTAGATCAGCGCGTCAAGAATCTCCCCGCGGTTTGCACCTGAAAAAAAGAATACCGTGACGGGTGTGATTCTGAACGGCGGTTCGGTAAGCCCGAAGTGCTCTAAGTACATGTCATTAAGCCCTATGTGTTGAGTTTTTCATGTGCGTCCATGCGACTGTGCAATGTGGTGCGATTGATGCCAAGCAGCTTGGCAGCCTCGCTTATGTTGCCTTCGGCAAGCGCCAGCGCGGCGGCGATATATTGGCCTTCCTGTTCACGCAGATGACGATCCAGACTGAAGTCGCCTTGTTGCAGTTGTTGTGTTATTGACTCCGGAGATGCCCATCCCGGGCGGGATACGGAGATTTCCAGCGGGTCGAACTCGTCCTGTAATTGTATCTTGCTGACAGTCATCCCCGGAAATTTTGTGGTGAGCCGGATGACGATATTGCGTAATTCCCGGGTATTGCCGGGGAAGCTGTATTGCTCCCAGCATTGCAAAGCATCCGGAAGCAGTTCAAAAGGCTGTTGCTTGATTTCACGCGAGTAGTAGGCGCGGAAATGGTTGAGCAAGGCCAATTTGTCCGGACCCAGTTCGCGCAATGGCGGAACATTGATCGAAAAGACATTCAGACGGTGGTATAGGTCGCCGCGAAATGTACCTGTCCTGACAGCTTCGCGCAGGTTGCGGTTTGTTGCGGCGATGATGCGCGCGCCGCTTTTGCGCGTCGTGGTTTCGCCGACGCGCTGGTATTCGCCGTTTTCGAGCACACGCAACAGTTTTGTCTGGAGTTCCAGCGGCAGTTCGCCGATTTCGTCAAGGAACAGCGTGCCGTCAGATGCTTCTTCAAAAAAACCCGATTGTGCGGTCGCCGCGCCGGTAAAGGCCCCCTTGCTATAACCGAACAGGGTGGGCTCGATCAGCGTGGGGGGGATCGCGGCGCAGTTAAGCACTTTGAAAGGTGAATCGGGATTGCTTGCCAGTTTCTGTATTGCGGTGGCAATCAGTTCCTTGCCGCTGCCAGACTCGCCTTCAATTAAAACAGGGAAGGGAATGGTTGCGTACATCGTGATCTGGCTGCGCAGGGCCTGCATTGCGGGGCTTTGTCCGACGAGGCCGAGCAGATGATCGTCCTGATCTTTGCTGCCAAGTTCTGCGTCCCGAACCTTCAGCGCATCGACAAGGAGTTTCTTTATTTTTTCCGGTGGGCAGGGCTTGGCGATAAAGTCTATCGCACCCAGTGCGCGCGCATGACGCGCGTTGCTTTGTCCATCTTGTCCTGTCAACACGAATATCTTGATCGTCGGGGAATGCGCAAGCAATTCCGCGATCAGGTGAAAGCCTTCATCGGGGCGGTGCGGGACAGGCGGCAATCCCAGATCAATCAATGCCAGTTGCGGAGCGTTGGGCAATTCGCGCAGCAAATCGATCGCGGCGAAGCGGGATTCGGCCTGGTGAACTTCGAAGTCGTTGCTGAAAGAGACCGCCAGTCCTTCCCGGATCAGCGGGTCATCGTCAACGATTATCAGGCTGGGAAGTGTCGATAAGTCGTTCATTTTGCTCTTTATAGAGGTGCTTTCCGGGTGCTGAGCATAACGGCAAGTGCAGGCAAGCTCAATAGGGGAAGCACAAGAATATTGATATTGAGGTCAATTAGTTGGGGATTATTGACCGGGTGGTTTAGAATATGCGCATCGGATTTTCGGGTTTGAATTTTGTCTTCTTCCGCTTTGGTCGAAATTAGCGAGCTGCACTTTGCCTACGATAAACGGGTCGTTCTGAAAGGCATCAACATGGCCTTCCCGAAAGGGAAGTTGATTGCCATCATGGGGTTGAGCGGTTGCGGCAAGACCACGCTGCTGCGCCATATTGGCGGGGTGCTCAAGCCGACAAGCGGTTATGTCAAGGTGGGCGGGCAAATCATGCACGAGCTGGATCAGGATGCCCTGTATGCCATGCGCCGCAAGATGGGCATGCTGTTCCAGTTCGGCGCGTTGTTCACCGACTTGTCGGTGTATGACAACGTGGCGTTCCAGATGCGGGAACACACCGACCTGTCCGAAGAACTGATACGTGATCTGGTGTTGATGAAGCTGAATGCGGTGGGTTTGCGCGGTACACAGCACCTGATGCCTTCCGAGCTGTCCGGCGGTATGGCGCGGCGTGTGGCCTTGGCGCGTGCCGTGGCACTTGACCCGATGCTGATCATGTATGACGAGCCGTTCGCAGGACTTGATCCGATTTCATTGACGGTGGTCGGCGATTTGCTCCGCCAGCTGAATGATGCCCTGGGCGCAACTACGGTGCTGGTTACGCACGATGTGCAGGAGTCGCTGAAGATTGTCGATTACGTTTATTTTATGGAAAGTGGCGTGATTGTGGCGGAAGGAACGCCCGACGAAATCCGCGCTTCTGACAAAGCATTCGTGCATCAGTTTGTGCATGGCGAGATAGACGGCCCGTTACCGTTCCACTATCCCGGTGGCGAATACCGCCAAGATTTGAATTTGAGGGCCTGATAACATGGCGTCAACATTTATAGGAGCGATCAGGGAAACCGGACACCGCAGCATCAACGCGGTTTGGCGCATCGGCATGGCGACGCGCTTCTTTTTTCTGACCCTGATGTATTCCGGCAACAGCTTTCGCCGTTTCCACCTGATCGTCAAAGAATTGTTTTCTACCGGCGTGATGTCGCTGATCATCATTGTCGTTGCAGGGTTGTTCGTCGGGATGGTGCTGGGCCTGCAGGGCTATGAAACACTCCGTCGCTACGGGTCCGAATCTGCATTGGGCAGCATGGTGGCGCTGAGTCTGGTGCGGGAGCTGGGGCCGGTGGTGGCGGCATTGTTGTTTGCCAGTCGTGCCGGTTCGGCAATGACGGCCGAGATCGGACTGATGAAAGCGACCGAGCAGATATCCGCGATGGAAATGATGGCGGTCAATCCGATCGCCCGCATCATCGCCCCGCGCTTCTGGGCCGGCGTGATCTCCATGCCGTTGCTGGCCGCCCTGTTCAGTGCGATGGGCGTGTTCGGAGGCTACTTCGTCGGTGTGATACAAATTGGTGTCGATGCGGGTTCCTTCTGGTCGCAGATGCAGGCGGCCGTGGACTTTCGCGATGACATCATGAACGGTGTGCTCAAGAGCGTCGTGTTTGGTACGGTGGTGACGATCATTGCACTGTTCGAAGGTTATGATGCGCCACCCACCGCGGAAGGGGTCTCCGGTGCGACCACGCGCACGGTGGTGACTTCTTCGCTGGCGATATTAATGCTGGATTTCGTATTGACTGCAATCATGTTTAGAGGGAATTAGGAAATGGAACGGACTACGCTGGATCTCTGGGTGGGTATATTCGTGGTGGCAGGTGTCGCCGCGCTGGCAATGCTGGCAATGAAAGTCGGGAACCTGGGCACATACAATATGTCGGAGACTTATCAAGTGCATGCATATTTCACCAACATCGGCGGTTTGAAGCCCAAGGCATCGATTAAAAGTGCGGGCGTGTTGGTGGGGCGGGTGACGAATATTTCTCTTGATACGCAGCGTTATGAAGCGGATGTGGAAATGAGTCTGGACAAGCGTTACCAATTTCCCAAGGATACGTTCGCCAATATCCTGACATCGGGTTTGCTGGGGGAGCAATATATCGGCCTGGTTCCCGGCGGAGACAGCGAGATGCTTAAAAATGGTGATCAAATTAAATTAACCCAATCTGCGGTGGTGCTGGAAAATCTGATCAGCAAATTCATGTTTAACAAGGCCTCAGAACCCGCCACTCCGAAATAATTATATTCAAACAAAAACGAGAGCAGAGAAATGACAGTGGTAAAAAAAATGATTCTGGGTGCATTGGTGTACTGCGCCGCAGGTGCGGCATATGCCGAGGTGATTGCACCCGATGTGCTGATTAAAAACACCGTTCAGGAAGTCACCGCGATCATCAAGCAGGATAAAGACATCCAGGCGGGCAACCAGAAAAAGATCATCGCGTTGGTGGATGCCAAGGTATTGCCGCATTTTGATTTTCAACGCATGACCCAATTGGCGGTGGGAAGGTACTGGCGTACTGCTACCCCTGAACAAAAGCAGGCACTGGTTACGCAATTCCGGGATATGCTGGTGCGCACTTATACCAAAGTGTTCACGGTGTATCGCGATCAAACTATAACAGTGAAACCACTCAGGATGGCACCCGATGGCACTGAAGTGACCGTCTATACCGTCATCAGCAAGCCGGGCTCACAGGCGACTCTGGTGAATTATGAAATGAAGAAGGCTGCTGACGGATGGAAGGTGTTCGACATTTCCATTGAAGGTGTCAGCATGGTGATGAGCTATCGCGGCACCTTTACATCGCAAATTCAGCAAGATGGTATTGATGGCTTGATCAGGACCCTTGCCGATAAAAACGCCCGTTCGGCCGATGGCGACACGATGAAGGCGGAGGCAAAGTGATCGCTCGTGAAGGCGAGTGGATGGAGGTGCAGGGAAACCTGAACATTGAAACCGTGCCCGCCTTGTTCGAAACCGGTTTGCAACACCTGGCCAGCGAAGATTTTCAAGTGGATTTTTCCGGGGTCGATTCTGTTGATTCCGCCGCGGTGAGTTTGCTGCTGGGCTGGGCCAGGGCTGCCCGGCTTACCCGACATGACTTGCGTGTGAAGGGACTGCCTGAAGCTTTGCTGAGTCTGGCGCGTTTGTATGGTGTTGCCGAACTGCTCCCCCAGCAATCCAATTGATCTCTTTGCGCGGGCACGCTAGGGAACCTCTGATTAAGTCCCGCATGGCCGCGCATTCGGCTTTGCGGGATGGGATGCAAGAAAGGCGACGAAGCGAATGGTGATTCCCTTCACAAGGAGCCTGACGTCGCAGACCGCCCGCAAAGCCAATGCCCTTCAGGGTTGCGACAAAAACGGGCGCTCGCGGTGTTGCGCTCCTTGGCATCGTAGAATAACTACGACCGGCGTCGCGCGTCTTGCGATCATCCCGTTTTTGTCAGCAACGCGGTTCATGATGGACTTGATCAGAGGTTCCTTAGGCGCCGCGCGCATCCCAAGCCGGTTTTTTAGTATCATCTGCAGCCTTGGCTTCAGAGCGAGTTTCTCTTTAAGCAATATCTTTCAATTTTAACGAATGGTGGAATCTACAATGGTCACTCCGGAAAGCATACAACTTAACATTGCGCAGGGCATGACAACCGAGCATTTAAACGTGGTGGGTGATGGCCAGCACTTTGAAGCAGTGATAGTCAGCGAGGCGTTTTCGGGCAAGAGCCGCGTACAGCGCCATCAGTTGGTCTACCAGACTCTGGGTGACAGGATGCGCGCCGAGGTTCATGCACTGTCGATGAAGACATATACACCGCAAGAGTGGCAGAGCCAGAAGTAAACCATGGGAACCGCTATAAATCCATTTTCCGGGCGAATCGCAGCGTCGCGTGCTCGCTCACTCCTCGTCTATCAATTTGATATGTCTCGTCGCTCGCTGCGCGGCTCCTTACGCTTCATCCCGCAAAATGAATTTCTAGCGTTTCTCTCATGCAAAAATTAGCGATTCAGGGTCGAAATCGCCTTCACGGTGAAGTGCGGATTTCGGGGGCGAAGAACGCGGCGTTGCCCATCATGTGTGCCGGTCTGCTGACCGCGGATGAATTGCATCTGGATAATATGCCGGATTTGCACGACGTTGCCACGATGCGCAAATTGTTGCAGCAGATGGGGGTCAGGATAGGGCTGGAAGGGAACCGGGTGGATCTGTCTGCAGCGCATATCGACAAACTCGAAGCGCCTTACGAAATGGTGAAGACCATGCGCGCGGCAATTCTGGTGCTGGGGCCGCTGGTGGCACGTTTCGGAGAAGCGCGGGTTTCACTGCCGGGCGGATGTGCCATCGGTTCACGTCCGGTGGATTTGCACATCAAAGGCCTGCAGGCGATGGGCGCGGAAATCAATATTGAACACGGTTACATACATGCCCAAGTACCGCATGGGAATGGGCCGAAACGCCTGAAAGGCGCGCGGATATTTTTCGATCTGGTCAGTGTCACCGGCACGGAAAACCTGATGATGGCCGCAGTGCTGGCGGACGGCGTGACGTTGCTGGAAAATGCGGCGCGCGAACCGGAAGTGGTCGATCTGGCGAATTGCCTGATTGCCATGGGCGCAAAAATCGAGGGGGCGGGCAGCGATACCATCAACATCATCGGCGTGAAAGCATTGCACGGTGCGAGCCATCGTGTCATGCCGGATCGCATCGAGAGCGGTACGTTTCTGGTGGCGGCGGCGGCAGTGGGCGGCGATATCACCCTGACCGATGCGCGCGCCGACATTCTTGAAAATGTGCTGGAGAAATTGCATGAAGCCGGTGCGGCCATAAAAGTTGCGGGCAGCACGATCAACCTCAAGATGGGTCAACGCCCCAGGGCCGTCAATGTCCGCACCTCGCCCTATCCGGCATTTCCCACCGACATGCAGGCTCAATTCATGGCGATGAATGCCATTGCAGAGGGCAACTCGATGGTGATCGAAACTATTTTCGAGAACCGCTTCATGCACGTGCAGGAGTTGCGCCGCCTCGGGGCCCAAATTGATGTCGAGGGCAATACTGCCGTGATCAAAGGGTGCACGCAACTGGAAGGCGCAACCATCATGGCGACCGATTTGCGTGCCTCGGCGTGCCTGGTTATTGCCGGACTGGCCGCGCAGGGTGAGACCATCGTGGATCGTATCTATCATCTGGACCGTGGGTATGAGCATATCGAGGCAAAGCTGTCGGCACTGGGTGCGAAAATACGCCGCATAAAGTAAACGGGAATTGATCAAATGATAACGATTGCATTATCCAAAGGACGCATCTTCGAAGAGACTCTGCCGCTGCTGAATGCGGCAGGTATCACCGCGCTCGAGGACCCCGAGTCGTCGCGCAAGCTGATATTGCCGACCAATCGCGCCGATGTGCGTTTGATTATCGTGCGCGCAAGCGATGTCCCGACCTATGTGCAATACGGTGCCGCGGACATCGGCGTGGCGGGCAAGGATGTGCTGGATGAACACGGTGGCGCCGGACTTTATCAGCCCCTGGATCTTAACATCGCGCGTTGCAGGATGATGGTCGCGGTGCGTAATGATTTCGATTATGAGTCCGCGGTACGCCAGGGCGCGCGTCTGCGCGTGGCGACCAAATATGTGCAGACGGCCAGGGCCCACTTCGCCGCCAAAGGCGTGCATGTTGACCTGATCAAGCTGTACGGCTCGATGGAACTGGCGCCGCTGGTGGGCCTGTCCGATGCGATCGTGGATCTGGTGAGCAGCGGTAACACGCTCAAAGCGAACCACCTAAGGGCAGTCGAACACATCGCAGACATATCATCGCGCCTTGTGGTGAACCAGGCCGCACTTAAACTGAATCATGATGTGATTCAGCCGATGCTGGATGCATTTGCCAAGGCTATAAAAAGATAAATGTTTCGTCATTCCCGCGAAAGCGGGAATCTAGTTTGATAAAGCCGCTGGATTCCGGGTCAAGCCCGGAATGACGAGGGGGAAGAATGAATATCAAAAATTTTTCAACACGACAATCCGATTTCGATGCAGCGTTAAGCAAACTGCTGGCCTTCGAGGAAACGGCGGACGAAAAGCTCGAGGCGACCGTGGCCGGCATCCTCGCCGACGTGCGCAAGCGCGGCGATGCGGCGGTACTGGAATACACGCGCAAGTTCGATCGCCTGCCGCTGGCCGATGCCGCCGCGATGGAGTTACCGCGCGATGAATTACGCGCCGCGTTCGAAGGACTGCCCGCGGAGCAGCGCAGTGCGCTGGAACAAGCCGGGCAACGCGTCAGCGATTATCACTGCAAACAGGTGCAGTCTTCGTGGAGTTACACCGATGCCGATGGCACGCTGCTCGGTCAACAGGTGACTCCGCTGGATCGTGTCGGCCTGTATGTGCCCGGCGGCAAGGCTGCTTATCCTTCCTCGGTATTGATGAACGCGCTGCCCGCCAAAGTGGCCGGTGTGGCCGAACTTATTATGGTGGTGCCGACTCCCGATGGTGTCAAGAATCAACTGGTGCTGGCAGCGGCCTATCTTGCGGGTGTGGATCGCGTGTTCAGCATCGGCGGCGCACAGGCGGTGGCCGCTTTGGCTTACGGCACGGCGACCATTCCGAAAGTGGACAAGATCGTCGGCCCCGGCAATGCTTACGTCGCGGCCGCAAAACGCCGTGTGTTCGGCGTGTGCGGCATCGACATGATCGCGGGGCCATCAGAAATCCTGGTGATCTGCGACGGACAGACCGACCCCGACTGGATTGCGATGGATCTGTTCTCGCAGGCCGAGCATGACGAGATGGCGCAGGCCATTCTGCTTTCGCCGGATGAAAAATTCATCGCGGCGGTGGCGCAAAGCGCGACACGCCAATTGGAACAAATGCCGCGCCGCGACATCATCCGGACAGCGCTGGAAAATCGCGGTGCGTTGATCCATGTTGCCGATCTGGATGAAGCCTGCGTCATCAGCAACCGCATCGCGCCGGAGCATCTGGAACTATCGATTGCCGATCCGCAGGCATGGCTGCCAAAACTGAAACATGCCGGCGCGATTTTTATGGGTCGCTACACATCAGAGGCGCTGGGTGATTACTGCGCCGGCCCGAACCATGTCCTGCCCACTTCCGGCACGGCACGGTTTTCGTCCCCGTTGGGTGTCTATGACTTCCAGAAACGCAGCAGCCTGATCCAGGTTTCTGCACAGGGCGCGCAAAAGCTGGGTGACATCGCTTCCGTTCTGGCTTTTGGCGAAGGGCTGCAGGCGCACGCGCAATCTGCGCTGTTCAGAAAGAATCGGTTGTAGGAGCACAACTTGTTGCGCGATCTCAAGAAACATCGCGGTGTCAATTCTGCATCGAGCTCGCTCGATAGCAGATTGCCTGACTTTGTTGCAACAATGTTGCGCTCCTACTGTTTTTCCACACGCCGATACAGCCGATAGCGTTCGTCCTTGTCTCCTTTGCGGTTGCCTTCCCAGATTTTTTCCCAGCGCCTTTCATTGAGCAGTGGTTTTGATAATTTGTTGCCCTGGATCAGGCGCAAATCACAATGGTGTTTGTAGTCGTGAAGCGTAAGGATATTGCCGAAATAATACAACATCGCGCGTTGACCCTCGCCCAGTTGTTCACCGGCGATACATTGGTAGTGTTTGGGCATGGATTGCTTCAGCGAGGCCACCATGCTGCGATAGCTCTTGCCGCTGTCCAGCCAGGGCAGCCAAAGCGTCATGGCGAGTATCCATATCAGCGTGACCCCGGATGCCCAGTTTAATGTCGCGCGGCGCATCGAACGTCCGACACGCCATACCATCACGACCCAAAATATGGTGGCGATGATGGCGATCACAAACGGAACGGTATGCAACTCGGGTTCGAAGCCCGGCTGAAAATCTTTCAGCCAATGTGTGATCTTGGCCTGGTTATCCAGCAGCAGACCGGCCCAACCCCACCACATCAGGATCGCAATCAGTGCGAAAGTCATTATCCCGAACCAGTCCAGCGCGTTGGCCGCACCGCGTTTCAGCATGGACAACGAAGCGGTTGCCAGCAGGGTAATCGGCAGCAGCATGGGCAAAGCGAACAAATCCGCCGTTTCGGCCGCCAGGCTGAGGGTGATGAACATCACCACGAAACTAACCAGGGGTAATTGCAAGTCTTCCCGATGTGCCAAACGCTTGCGCGACTTCCATACTGCCCAGGCCGCAAGGGGCAGGGCGGGCCATGCCAGCCATGGCAGGTTTTCCAGATAGTAGAGGGAATTTATGCCGGGAACTGTTTTTGCGTGCCTGATCCACTTGTCGATGTTGTGCGTCCATGCCCAGTCGTCAAACAATTGCGGGGAGTGTTGATACAGCAGTAGCGGCCAGATGGTCAGCCAGGGCAAGGCAAACAGGAAGGCGATACCCAGGCTAAAGTAATAGGGTCGGATGCGCCAGTTTGGAAAAAATATCGGCAAGCTCGCCGCAATCAGCACGAACATTATCGGCGAGATAAAGCCTTTGGACATGAAGCCGATGCCCATGCCGGTCCCGATCAATATGCCGGCGCGCCAGTACCGTTCCTTGCTGAGCGAAAAGCCGAACAGCATCATCGCACAACCGGTCAGCAGGGCAAGATCGGTGACCATCTAGTGCGCGCGCACCAGCATACCGAGGCAACCGATCAGGATGATTGCGGCAGCCCAGCCGCGGTTTTCCCCATACAACCTGCGTCCGGCAAGGCCGATGAACAGCAGGGTCAGCGCGGAGTAGAATCCACTGGCAAGACGCGCGCCGTCGTGCAGCGGCAGCAACGGCGATAACAGTTTGGCGAACAGTGCGGCAGTCCAGTAGTACAGCGGCGGTTTGTCCATGAACGGCTCGCCCGCCAGGGTGGGCACCAACCAATGACCGTCATGCAGCATCGAATAGATGACGCCGAAGCTGAATGCATCATCCGGTTTCCACGGATCATGCCCGACCAGTCCGGTGCCCAGCCAAATCAGGCACAGCAGACCGAGCAGCACCGCTTTGGCGGGGGTGATCGGATTGGGGTCGGTGGGTTTTATGAAGTACATGCGATTTTTAGAGATACCCTAAACTGGTACGGCATTGTCGTCGCAAATAAAAAAGGCAGCAAACGCTGCCTTTTGATGTAACTGCCGCGGAAAGTTCCCGGGTGGAACTGTCGCCATTCCGCCGGCAAACGGTGAACGATTGCCGGGTTCCGGTTGCTAGGCTGCAGTCTTGGTGCCGTATTTCTGGCGGAACTTGTCGATGCGGCCTGCGGTATCCACAATCTTCTGTGTGCCGGTGTAGAACGGGTGGCATTCGGAACAAACTTCGACGTGCAGGGTTGGTTTGCCCATCACGGACTTGGTCTTGAAGGTGTTGCCGCAACTGCATGTCACGGTGATTTCCTGGTAGTTTGGGTGGATGTCTGCTTTCATGTTTTTTCCTTGCGAGTGGTTTAGTGCGGCGGGTGTACGCACTTCGGGTGATGCATAAGGGCGCGCATTATCCATGAAAATATGGAGTTGCGCAAATTGTTATATGCGTCTGCCACGCCCGTTTTGCGGAGTCTTGGAGGTACGGCATGAATCACATACACTCCGTTTGGTATTTAAAACAATCTGGAAACGAATAATATATGCCTGTACTGAGTCGCAATGATTACAGGACGCTGGTGCTGGCCGCATTGGGCGGCGCACTGGAGTTCTACGATTTCGTCATCTTCGTGTTTTTTGCTGTCGTGATCGGTCAGTTGTTCTTCCCGCCCGACATGCCGGACTGGTTGCGCCAGTTGCAGACCTTCGGTATTTTTGCCGCGGGTTATCTGGCCCGCCCGCTCGGGGGCATCGTGATGGCGCATTTCGGCGATCTGCTGGGGCGCAAGCGCATGTTCATGCTGAGCATCTTCCTGATGGCGATTCCTACGCTGGCAATCGGCCTGTTGCCAACCTATGCCGTGATCGGCATCTGGGCGCCGCTGTTGCTGCTTGCGATGCGAGTGCTGCAGGGCGCGGCGATCGGCGGGGAAGTGCCCGGTGCCTGGGTGTTCGTTTCCGAGCATGTGCCGCCGCGCCATATTGGTTTCGCCTGCGGTACGCTGACCGCCGGGTTGACCGGCGGGATACTGCTCGGATCACTGGTGGCGACCGCGGTCAACAAGGGTTATTCCGCCGGGGATATGCTCACCATCGGCTGGCGAGTGCCGTTCATCATCGGCGGGCTGTTTGGTTTGTTGTCGGCATGGTTGCGCCAGTGGCTGCATGAAACGCCGGTATTCAGGGAGATGCAGGCCAGGCAGGCACTGGCGGATGAATTGCCGTTGAAGACGGTGATACGCGAACATCGACCCGCGGTGATCCTGACCATGCTGATGACCTGGCTGCTGTCCGCTGCAATCGTGGTGATGATCCTGATGACCCCGCCGCTGGTGCAGAAGCTCTATGGCATTCCGGCCGCAGTGGCGTTGCAGGCGAACAGTATCGCGACGCTATTCCTGAGTCTGGGTTGCGTGGTTTTCGGGATGCTGGCCGACCGATATGGTGCGGGTCGGGTGCTGATGATCGGTTGCGCAATGCTGGGTATCACCTCGGGACTTTTCTATCAGCAGATGTCGGTCGCACCCCAGAACATCAATGGCCTGTATGCCCTGTGCGGTTTCTTTGTCGGCGTGATCGGTGTGGTGCCGAGTGTCGCCGTCAAGGCATTCCCCCCGGCGGTGCGGTTTTCCGGATTGTCGTTTTCCTATAATGTCGCCTATGCGGTGTTCGGCGGATTGACGCCGGTGGCCGTGAGCATGCTGCTCCCCCTCGATCGCATGGCGCCCGCGCATTATGTGGAAGCATTAAGCGCGGCAGGCATGTTGATCGGCTTGTATTTGTGGCGCAAAAACAATGAGGTGAGGTTCGGGTAAACGTTTTGTGCGACAATGCGCGCCGCGTAAATCGTGTGCCTGATAAAATTGCAGCTTTCCGGGCGCGTTCCCACTGTTCAGGATAGAAAGTGTTTATAGAAAACCTCAAACAATTACTTGCGGCGGACATGGCTGCGGTCGATCAGGTGATACGCGCACGTTTGCATTCGGAAGTGGTGCTGGTCAATCAGGTGGGTGAATACATCATCAATGGCGGCGGCAAGCGCTTGCGTCCGGCGCTGGTGGTGTTGTCAGCCGATGCCCTCGGTTATCAGGGCAGGCAACATCACGACCTGGCGGCAGTGGTTGAATTCATCCATACCGCGACGCTGCTGCACGATGACGTGGTGGACGAATCAGAGTTGCGCCGCGGCCGGGCTACCGCCAGTGCACTGTTCGGCAACGCAGCCAGTGTACTGGTCGGTGACTTTCTGTATTCACGCGCATTCCAGATGATGGTCGAGGTGGGCGAGATGCGTGTGATGCAGACCTTGGCCGACGCCACCAATGTCATCGCCGAGGGCGAGGTGTTGCAACTGCTGAATTGCCACGATGCCGGTGTCGATGCCGCCAATTACATGCGCGTGATCCATTGCAAGACCGCCAAACTTTTCGAGGCGGCAATGCGACTCGGCGCGATATTGGGCAAGGCCGGCGAGAAGGAAGAGCAGGCGGTGGCCGAATATGGCATGCATCTCGGCACTGCTTTTCAATTGGTGGATGATGTGCTGGATTATTCCGCCGATGAACTGCAAACCGGCAAGCATCTCGGCGACGATCTCGCCGAAGGCAAGCCCACCCTGCCGTTGATCTATGCGATGCAACACGGCTCGGCAGAACAGGCGGCCGTGGTTCGCAGTGCGATCGAACAGGGAGATGTGGAAAAATTCGTTGAAGTACTGCAGATCATCCGTGCCACCGGGGCGCTGGATTTCACCCGCCGGCAAGCCATGCGCGAGGCCGAGTCGGCCTGCGCAGCGATCTCCGGTTTGGCAGATTCAAAATACAAACGTTGTTTGCTAGAATTGGCGGAGTTTTCCGCGACACGGCAATTTTAAGGATGCCCCGAAAAATCCGCTGAAGTCGCGCTGGCGGCGTTAACACCAGGCTCAAAATCCCCGTGTACTATTTGTACACTCCGGTTTCGCACCTGATTTTTCCTTGCCATCATCGTCTTGATCGAATTTTTCGAGGCATCCTTTCTAAAGCTTCCGGCAAGAGCCTCTGATAACATAGAGGTGAAGGTGTTTAATAACGGGGTGTAGCTCAGCCTGGTAGAGTACTGCGTTCGGGACGCAGGAGTCGGAGGTTCGAATCCTCTCACCCCGACCAGGCAAAGTAGGTCTTCAAAGCGGGGCCAGAATCAGCAGTACCCGATAAGGGCCGTGAGCGCCCAGCGTGACAGTCTGCTCGATATCGGCGGTGCGCGAAGGCCCGGAGATGAAATTGACCACGCGCGGCGGCTGTTTGCATTCCTTGCGCATCAGATCCCAGGCATCTTCCATCGTGGCGACGATGCGGCGCGGATCGAGTACAGCCACATGGGTTTCCGGCAGCAGGCTGGTGGTCGCGGGTGTATCCTCTCCCGAGAGCATCATCAGCGTACCCGTTTCGGCAATCGCACAGAATGCACCGGTTACGCCAACCATATCCTGGCTTGTTGCGGGACGGGACAGCATCTCCAGACCCGCCGCGTTCCACGGCAATTCTGCAAGAGACGGCCAGCACACCCCGCGCATCGGCAGTTTTCTTTGATCCAGATAGCGCGCCAGCAGGGCAGGTATTTCCATGCGGTCGTTTGTTTCCAGCACATCGCTGGAAAGCTTGATGGCGCGTTCCTTGAAGCATGTGACCAGATCATCAGGCTGCGGTGGCAGCGGCCCGCGCGGGTGCTGTGCAAGGTGGCTGCTTATCGTCTCAACAGGCGAGGCTGGAGTTTGACGGGCCTGGGCGTTGCGTATCCTGTCGAGTATTTTGTCGCACGCATTCACGGGCGTTTCTCCTGCCGGTAAAGCTCGCGGAAAGTTTTTCCTGCAGGTGCCGGAAAATCGCGACCATTGGTCCAGCCCGATGCGCCGGGGAGGCTGTGCAACAATTTGTCCCTGCCGCCGAGCATGCTCATGAAGCGCACGCCGATTTTTGTCGCCAGCGCATAGATCGCAGGATGCAGTGCCAGCCAGGCCCAGGCTTTGAGCATGAAGGTTTCCTGGCGCGATTTCATGCCGCGTTCCATTTGTTTTTCGCGCAATTTTCGCAGCAGGTCCGGCAACGGGATCTTCACCGGGCACACCACCGCGCAGGCACCGCACAGGGTCGACGCATTGGGCAGGTCCGGCGATTTTTCGATGCCGGAAAGCAACGGCGTGAGTATCGAGCCCATCGGGCCGGGATAGACCCAGCCATAAGCATGCCC
>JBBRFZ010000031.1:0-24140 GCA_038241165.1 Burkholderiales bacterium
CGTCGTACAGATACTCGCCACGCGCGCGGTTGAATACCCTGGGGAAAGCCCGTGCATAGCTGCGCACTTCCGATTCCAATTCATCAAATATCTTCATTCCGTTTTCTCCTTAATCTTGTGTATGTGAGCCACCCGCTGATGCAAATGGGCCGATGCGAAACAGGTATTCAGTTTCGTGTGCACCCTCAAAATGCAGCGCCTGCTCGAACATGACTGAGCGAATCATTTCTGCGTGTTGCTCAGTCGCGAATCCCGTGAACAATCTCAATGAGGCTTCGTTTCCGGGGGTTATTGATGTCTCGATGTAACGGATACCTTGCGTTGCCATCCGTTTAAACAAATTGCGCAGCATGCTGCGCGCCAGACCCTGGCCGCGCGCTGAGGGATGCACCGCTACTTGCCAGACGAACAGCGTGTCCGGTCGATCCGGTACGGCATAGCCGGTTACGCTACCAACCAGATCGCCGTTGCTAGTGGCGGCTATCGAAGTGTCCCGGAAATGACTGCACTGCAACAGGTTGCAGTATGTGGAATTGGGATCGAGTGGAGGACAGGCATGCACCAACCGGTGCAGCGCCATACCATCGGTAGGCGCCAGAGTGCGAAATTCAAATGGGACGGGATCGTGAACCGCTAAATTTTCTCTATCTGTTTGATTGGTCAAAACATAATGCGGCATGGAAAGACAACATGTCCTCCAGCACCTTGTGGGTCGGGTTTACAAACTCTTTTTTACCTTAACACATCAAAAAGCATATGACCAGAAACTATCCGGATATCAATCAAGCCGTTTACTTAAAGTGTTGGTTTTTTCGATGATAGTCCGGTGTTCTACTCAAAGCGGATGCAAAGCGAAGTTATAACCAATAGACTGCTCCGTGCCCATAACGGTCATCGATGCTTCCTGAAAGCGGACGCTCATCCATTACTTAATAGATGCCACGGGTTTAAAGAGTTGGAGGTTGAAATTGTTGGAATCTGCCAGAGTATTACCGCAAGAAGCAGCTGTATTATGAGTCGGCGCATTTCGTTTTAGCCACCCTCCCCAATACATAAAAGAAACCTGCTGAGCAAACATCTTCGTTTTCATCTTATTCTGTAGAGTATATATATGCTTATCGATAGCTAATATTTTAGAGGTGTTTTCCATATGTGAATCTATGGAATAATTTTTCTCAAAATAATTCTTCCATCCTTCATTAAAACCAGTGATTGGATAAGAATTGCCATTTTTTTCATCATAGAACTTTGGTTTGCCCATTGCATCCCAATTCGCAGCAGGCAAATTTATCGTCTGGTATACCTTTGCTCCTGCTTCTGTGCTGCACAGGTGGTTGAAATAAATATGGCCAGCAATTTCATCTCCAGTTGGGATCAGGATCAATATCGCAACAACCAACCCCTTTAGCCATCTACTGGATATGCGTTTTAGAATCAAACCGCCAATTACTACATAGACCGCTGCAGCAGAAAGAAACATCAGGGCAATCATGCTATGCAGTCTCTTTTCATAACATCTCAATCAAAGAAAATAACAGGTCTTTTTTGTTTGTTAGGCTGAAGTCTTGAAGGGCCGCAACTGGCACTGAACAGTCTGTCAGGTTCGCATTGTAACCATCATTTCAACGTCTGCATCACACCTAATAACCGACACTGATAAAAAAACTCTTCCAACACTTTAAGTAAACGGCTTGGATATCAATGCACCATGCTCCGCGTACCGGACATATCGGAAATGAAGATCAAATCCGGCCCCCGTGTTCTTATACGCCCTGCATCATCCACCACCATCCGGTCAGTGTGACGAATGAGATCACCAGGCCCACCGCCACCATCAGTGTCGCCAAAGGCGGATCGAGGTCGTGCTCGGTCGCGAGTATCGCGGCGGTGATCATCGGCGGCATCGCCGCTTCGAACAGGGTGATCTGTATGGCCTGGCCGTGTGCGCCGAGCAGCGGCACATACAACAGGAACAGCACCAGCGGCGCCAGCAGCAGTTTGAATGTCAAGCCGATGGCCAGGTTCCTGCCATTACCCCTGAGATGCCCGAGACGCAATTGGAAGCCGACCGCGACCAGCGCCAGGGGTGCCAATGTATCACCCAGCCGTTTGAGTGCGAATGTGAGCCATGCCGGATAATCCACCGGGATCAGCACTAGCGCGATCACCAAAGCGATGAAAGGCGGGAACTGCACGATCCGTTTGAGCATTTCACCGATGCCGGGGCGTCCCGACGAATAGATACCGGCAAAGGTGATGCCCAATGTCGAAAGCACCAGGAAGGAACCGAGCTGGTCGATGATGATGCCGGTAGCAAGTCCCTGGTGTCCGTAGTAAGCCTCGATCATCGGCAGACCGAAGTAGGATGTATTGCCCAGCCCGCCGGTCAGTACCAATGCGCCCACCGTGCCTCTCGGCAAATCCAGCCAGCGCCCGACCAACAAGAAAAAAACCGCCGCGAGTGCAAAAAAGATCCATACCATCGCCACCATCAGACCGATGTCGCTGCTGATCTTCACGTCATGCACATAGAACAGCGTCAGCGCAGGCAGCGATACATGGATGATGAAACGGTTGAGTACCGCAGGTGCGTTGACCGGCATGCGCTTGTAGCGGTGCAGGAGCACGCCGGCGATAAAACAAAGTATGAGCAGAATGAGGTTATTCATGGCTTGTTATGCGTATACAGGCCGGCATTATCGGGACAACCACATCATCACACAACCTTCCCGAGTAACACCCTGCATGCCCGCTCCGCGCTGTTCAACAGCGAATTTCAGTGCGTCACATTGTTGGCGACATGAAACGATTCAGGTGCCCAACCTGCCGCGTGCCGTTGAAACATCGTCAGGTACGCAACCTCCAGATTACGCACCTGCCGTACGGTATCGAATAACGGCATGGCAAGACGGTTCCCGGCCAGCTTTTCCCTGACCTGCCGCAATACATCCGGATGGGTGGCGAGATAATATGCGCGTTCTTCATATTCCCGGGGACTGTCGGTGATCATTTCTTTCAAACCTATGGCAGTCAGCAGGCTGGATGCCACGCGCGAGGCCATGGTTTCACCCCTGCAAGTTAATACCGGCAACCCTGCCCATAACGCTTCGGCCGCCGTGGTATGGGCATTGCAAAAGGTTGTGTCCAGAAACATATCCGCCTGCCGGTAGCGCGCAAGGTGTTCCGCATTCGGCATCAGGGTTGCGAATACCAGACGATCCGGATTTACCCCGCGTGCTCTGGCCTCCCTGCGCAGATTGGCGGCAACAACTTCGCTGCCTTGATACAACCACAACACGCTCCCAGTCACGCGCTGCAACAAGCGCATCCAGAGGTCAAAGTCTCTGGGTGTAATCTTGTGATTGCTGTTGTGGCAACAGAATACGAAACCCTGTGCGGGCAGCCCCAGTTGTTCGCGTGAGAATTGTCGCGGGGAAATCTCCTGTCGGTTATCGAACAGAAAATAACTGTCGGGGAGATACGCAATTTTTTCGGAAAAGAATTGACTGACGGCGGAGGAAACCACGATGGGATCGGCCAGGAAATAGTCGATGAAATCCGCTCCCGTCGTCTGCGGAAATCCCAGATAGCTGACTTGAAGCGGAGCCGGTCGCATGGCAAAAATTTCCGGGCGCGAAAACCGCGTGTAGCCTGCCAGGTCAATCAGGATGTCGATGCAATCGCGATGGATGATCTCGGCGGCTGTGTAATCATCCAGCCCGCTGAGTTCCCTGAAAACATCGCAGCCGTTTTCGATGTCACGCCGGATACTGCTGTCATCTCCGGGATGCAATGAGTATCCATAGACCTCGAATTGGTCACGGTCATGCAGCGCATACAAACGGCGTGTCAGTGTGGCAGTCGGATGGACTCTGAAATCCGGCGAAACATAGCCTATCCTCAGTTTTCCGGCGTATTGCCGCACATGTGTAAACGGCGCTAAAGACGCGACCTTTTTCGTTATCCGTGCCGCAATATTTCTGGAGAGTGCCAGGTTGGTTACACCTGATCTTGGCAATGTAAAGGTGCGAAACGCCAATGCCGGCTCACTTATTCTCCATGTTTCATCAAGGCTCGCGTTGATTAGCAATTCAAAGTCGCCCGCCAACTTGTCCCAGTTACTCCAGTCGCACGAATCCAGCCGTGCGGTCTCCCTGAGCAGATAAATCGCACGGGGCGAGAAATCGCGTATTTCTCCCTCGCTCAATGCCGCCGCATTATTGATGCACTGGTCGAATACCCCGAGATCGATGGTACGGGCGGTCAAAAATTCCTGTTGCGCCCGATCGAATTGTAGCAGCATGGCAAGCGCCAACCCGGTAGCGAAATGTGTCTTGGCGGAACCCGGGTTGATTGCCAGAACGCGCTCATAGGTGGTAAGCGCTTTATCCCATCGGCCCAGCGCCAGCAGCGACTCTCCCAAATTGAACTGGGCGTGCTCCCAGTCCGGATGCGCGGCAGCCAGTCGGGTGTTATTGTCGAGTGCTTCTTCCAGCCGGCCCATCCTAATCAGCAAGGCACCGCGGTTCAGCAGCGCAGACTGAAATCCGGGGTGATGCTCAAGTGCGCGGTCATAGTGCTCAAGCGCTGCGCGCATATCACCCGTCTGTTCCAGCACGATGCTCATATTTACCAGCAGCTGTGCGTCGGTGGGCGCCAGATGCAACGCTTTGCGATAGACATGCAAAGCCTCCT
Source organism: Burkholderiales bacterium (assembly GCA_038241165.1). Classification (GTDB taxonomy): domain Bacteria; phylum Pseudomonadota; class Gammaproteobacteria; order Burkholderiales; family Gallionellaceae; genus Gallionella. The sequence continues at coordinate 4,696 of JBBRFZ010000031.1, forward strand.
GCTGCCGCCCGAGATCTGATAACACGGTGCCCTTGGCGCATCTGGCCTGGATATGGCGCGGTTCTATCGACAGGGCATGCTCGAGCGCCTGCAGTGCATCTTCCAGTTTATGGGTTTGGTGATTGCACGCACCCAGCAGGAACCAGGCCTGTGCATCGTGGGGAGTTTTTTCACACTGATCGACCAACAGTGGTAATGCCTGCTGTGCCCTGCCTTGTTCAAGCCATTGCGCAGCAAGCTTCAGCATGCATTCAAACCTGACATCCAGAAAACAATGTTATTTAATTTTTTGTGAAGGCGGCTACGCCTTGAATATTATTGCCCGCATAACTGTCGTTGATCGAATACGACAACCCTGCTCGGGATGCATTGGCTCCGGCAAAAAACCCGTTGATCGATGTGCTGCAGCCTGCTGAGATACAGCCGCCAGTAGAACTAGCAGTGCCGGGACTCCCGCTGAAAGTCGAGCCGCTTATAGTAGTTGGACCGTTGACCGTATATGAATTGGTGGGATTGGCTACAGTCATGTTCACCTGAACAGCTGCTACAGCAGGAGCAAAATCTGCACTGAGTGATCCATTAACGCTATACCCGGTTGATAAATCTTTGGCCGACGGGCTGGTGTAGCCGATCAGGCTGTATGTTGCCGTGCCCGACGTCGGCATGACTGCAGTCGGCATGCCAACCACATAGTGAAATACTCCGGGGGTCAATGGTGTCGTACCGGCGGGGTAGGTAGTACCATCCCATCTTCCCCATCCGATAATGCCATCCGATGCAGAAAAAGTAACAGCCGCTGAGCCTAGCGCTCCATTATCATTGGGACTGCTGTATTGAAGGAGCTCGCTGGAACCACCAAAAGTGGCAGTAACGTTTGTTAACCCATAGGAGCCATAAGTATAACATCCATCACCACATTGTAGATATGCATAGGCCAGCGCGTAGTTGGAACCGGACAACAGGGCCGTCGGCAAAATGGTCAAGTTACCCGAAGGGTCGCGGTTATCCGCCACCGTAAAATCAGGATCCCGTAGACTTTTGGGCGGCGCTAGCGGGAGCTGTGTCGTCAGTCTGGGTACGGTATTGAAGTTCGCCACATAGGCAGCGTTACCCGCCGTGACCACCAACAGCCCAGCATTATTGTTCAGCGAGATTGCGCCTTCCCCGACATTCGCGAACAAGCCGTCATCGCGAAGCGCTATGTTATATCCCGTGCCGCGTATGCCAACGGTCGCGGCAACAGTCCTGACTTGATAGGTATTTCTGTTGAAATGGCCGATCAAGCCGGTGATTGCCCTGAAGCCGCCTTTAAGCAGGCTGAAGAATCCCTTTTCCTTTCCATCTGTCTTGTTCTGGTAGTTGTACTCATCCACCCGGAACAGCGTGCCGGGCTGGAGTGAAACAAAACCGCCATCGGAAAACCGAATCTGGGCGCGTGCACCTGCAGCGGTACTGATGGACTCCCCGGCATTGATATCTGCTCCCCTGGCGAGCGGATGTCGGATGCCATTCGCCATTACCGATTCCACATTGCCGATGGCGAATTCCACGCGTCCCGCGGCAACGCAATATCCCGTTAGCGGGTACGCAGCCGAGATGGCTGCCAGCAGAATCGCCTGACTGGACAGTTTGAAGTGTTTTTGAGGATTCATATTTTTTCCCCTCTATATTAATTAAGACAACGCAGGATTCAGTTGAAATCACGGCGCAGACTGATACTCAGTACGGTGCGCTTGTACTCATTGATGATGATATTGGATTGATTTTTTGTGTAGGCAAGTTGGGGGGTAAGCGTCCATAGCTTGTGCATGACATATTTGGCTCCCACATTCAGGTCTGCCTGGGTATCTTTGCGGGTCACCAGGAAGAAGGGATCCTCGCCGCCGTAATGGCGTGACTCGACGCTGACCGAGGCAAACAATTTGGTCTGTGCAGAAATGCTCAACTCGCCACCCGTCCTCACACCGTAGAGTTTTTGCCCCAGATAGGGCACGCCGGATTGCTGTTCCTTTTCCTCGCCGGCATACAGGCCAACATAAACAGCGGGCGTAAGGTTGCCGCCCAGCACGCTGGCGTATGCCCCGCCCAGCACATAGCGATTGGCATTGCGCACGGATTGATCGGGATAATTCAAATGAGTGTATTGAAGATAGCTGCTGAACTGGCTGCTGTTTTTCAAGTCTCGCTGCCACTGCATGGTCATGCCGGAGCCATCACGGTAACGTTTGTTGTCAACACGAAAACTTTGCAACTGCAGGGCGGCGGAATAGCTGTTGACAGCCTTGGTCAAATTGAGGCCGACATTGCCGTTGATCGTGCCGGTATTGAAAACATGCTGGGTCGAATTCAGGCGCTGATCAAAGCTGGCTCCGCCAAACATTGCCCAATCCGAAGACAGGACATGGCGTACATTGCCTCCCCCGCTGATATTGGCAAAACTATCTCTCGTCTCAACGCCGGAAGCATTCAATGTCGCAATCGCTCCGCCAAACGCCGGGATCGCAACCTGGCTGCTGCCGGTCGCGCTGTTGACATTGCTGTCGCTGCCGAGAGCAGCTTCGAGATATCCGCTCAGCAGGGTACTTTGGGCCCCTTGCCCCTGATTGATGGCATCAAGGAATTTCTGGATGGTGGCATTGACTTCCCGGGGAGGATGCCGACTCTGCACGGCTTTAAACTCCTGGCGCGCAAGCTCCTTTTCACCCGTGGCAAAATAAGCTCTGGCGATTTCGGCTCGCGCCTGCAGATTGTCGGGATTTACGGCCAGTACCCGTTCCAGTGCAAATATCGCCTCGTTCGGCTTGCCGCTATCCAACGCAGCAATACCCAACAGATAGTCGTAATCCGGGTCACCGGCAAGATTTTCCTGTTGCGGTGACAGCAATGCGTATGCATCCTCCGCCTTGCCGGAATTGATCAGCTTTTCAGCATCCTGAAGCAGTTTTTGTCGCGCGCTGGCTTCGGCTGTAGGGCCAGCCTTGATAATGCTATTTTGAATATTTGCATCCTGAGCGTGCGCCAAACCCGCCGCCAGCACCAACCCGGACAGGGCCCAACATGGCAACCTTGAGAATTTCATTCCCCCTCCCCCCGCCAACTGCCTGGACACCCATAGACATGCAATCACCATCCATCATGCCCAGCCATGTATATCACTGATGGTAAAACTGCACTCGCAGGATATAAGGTACAACTATTTTCCGTGATAATCAACCGAATAATATATCCCGGGCGCATGAACAAAAATCAGTAATCAGCTCCGGAAAACCATCCGCCAAAACCATGGGCAGCGGCATATGCTTACAGGCCGTTTCTTGCGCCTGCTAAACACTACAATGGCGTGTTCGCCGAAATATAGGATTTCAACTTCACCACGTCTGCATCCATTACTTCACAGCGTTGCGGTAGTGCCTCGATTCCGACCATGGCGACCGGACGTTCCGGCTCACGCCCCAATGCTTCCTGTATGGTCTCCGCGAACTTGGCCGGCAATGCGGTTTCCAGGCAGATCAGTGGCAGGCTGGGGCGGCGTTGCGCCAGCCCGACCTTGATTCCGTCGGCGGTATGAGGATCGACCATCACACCGTATTCTTCCCATAGTTCGCGGATGGTTTTCAGGCGGTCCTGGTGCGTACTCTTGCCTGAAGCGATTTCAAATTTCGACAGCGCGTGCCAGTACGGCGTGTCCTTGATGTCGAACGACCCGCCCTTGTCCACCTTGCTCCAGAACTCGCGCACTTTCGCGCCGTCGCGCCCGACCAGGTCGAACATGAAGCGCTCGAAGTTGCTCGCCTTGGAGATGTCCATCGACGGACTGCTGGTCTCGTAAGTGTGCCGGTTATCGCGCGGACGATATTCGCCGGTGCGGAAAAATTCATCCAGTACGTCGTTCTCGTTGGTGGCAAGGATCAACTGGCCGATCGGCAGACCCATCATGCGCGCAATATGCCCGGCGCAGATGTTGCCAAAATTCCCGGAGGGCACCGAGAACGCGACCTGCTCTTCGCTGGATTTCGTCGCGGCAAAGTAACCCTTGAAGTAGTAAACGATCTGCGCCGACACCCGTCCCCAGTTGATCGAGTTGACCGTGCCGATCTTGTGCTTCGCCTTGAAGGCGTGGTCGTTGGACACCGACTTGACCATGTCCTGCGCGTCGTCGAACATGCCGTTGATCACGATATTGAAGATATTCGGGTCCTGCAGCGAATACATCTGCGCGCGCTGGAATGCACTCATCTTGCCGTGCGGCGACAACATGAACACGCGGATGCCGCGCTTGCCGCGCATCGCGTATTCGGCGGCGGAGCCGGTGTCACCCGATGTCGCGCCGAGTATGTTCAATTCCTCGTGCTGTTTTGCCAGCGCATACTCGAACAGGTTGCCGAGCAATTGCATCGCCATGTCCTTGAACGCCAGCGTCGGGCCGTTGGACAATTCGAGGATGTGCACACCCGGTTCCAGCGTGCGCAGCGGCGTGATCTGTGAAAAATCGGAATCGGCACGGCCATTGCTGTACACAGCGGCGGTGTAGGTCCTGGCGATGATGGCTTTCAGGTCATCCGTCGGAATGTCCGTGGCGAACTTGGCTAACACCGCGAAAGCAAGATCGGCATACGACAGCTTGCGCCATGCATCCAGCTCGACACGGGTCACCCGGGGATATTGTTCCGGCAGATACAACCCGCCATCGGGAGCCAAGCCACCCAGCAGGATTTCGGTGAATGTTTTTGCGGGCGCATTGCCGCGGGTGGAGATGTATTTCATAGTACTCACTTTATAGAAATGCCATTTTGTGAAAATTTCTTGATTTCACTGATAAACATATCCCTTGCATGCTCAATTGAAGCAAAGCTCGGAAAGCATTCTTTGATTACTTGCTCAGTTGGCAAAAATCGAAATGAGCCCGACCTAGAGTGATAAAACCCAATGTCTGAAAACTCAAAGCCATCTTTACTTGGATCGTAGAGTAAGGAATAGCTCAATAGCTGTTGGAAATGTGTAATTGATAATGGCTCCAAAGTTGTCTTAATATCAGTTAAGACTTGCCGCCCCTTGCATTCAATCACGCAATCTATATCAGCTCCAGCGACCAACTTTGAATTACTTAACGACTGATCACCGCCGAAAATACTGGCTTCATAAAGTGTACTTTTTGGGTCGCGGACAGCAATTGCAAATAACACAATCAGTTTTGCAATTTCTTCCGCAAATAATTTTCCTCCTAACGACTGGTAGAACATATCAAGAAAATACCATGCTGTTTTGTGATCCAAGCTTTCGCCATCCAAACCATTTACCCATGCCTCCTTTTCTTTTGAGAGCGGGCTTACAAGGATAGAAGGCAAATAACCAGAACGATAATAATGTTCAAGTACAGCTAACGCAGTTGCCGAATACGCAGACTCTTCATCAATGGCATCCCGACCATCCAAATAAAATTTCCCAATTTCAAATAATGCTTGGAAGTAAGCTGGTTTAATAATTCGTTTGCTGCCCCAATCAAGCAGAGTAGATCGAGACCTAACTGGCTCATATGCAAAGCTGTCCTCAAAGGACAGCCTGTTCCCTTGAAGGGTATACCTAATCAAATAATCTACTGTAGTACCCATGAAGGAATATGTCGTCCTCAATTCTGGAACATATGACAAAGGCAAAACTGGTTTTTCGCTTTGCAAATTAAGAGCAAGACACCACCTCATGCCAGACATGTCTTCGTATTTCTCAAAGAACTGACGTACCGGACTATTTTTTTGTTTGAGTTGGCTAGTTATGGACATAGCAATCTTTCAAGCCAAAGCTGTCAAATTATTGCAACCAGCCTTCCCTAACATCTTTATTTCCCCAACTCTTCCAAGCGGATGCGGTTCACTTTCCCCGCCAGCACAGTCAAGGCTTCCATCTTCCTGATTGCCGCGTTGATGCGCTTCTCGCGGGTCAAATGGGTGAGCATGACCAGGTCGGTCTGGACCTCCCCTTCGCCCGACTCTTTCTGGATCAGCGCATCGATCGATATCTGCTCGGCGGCGAGGATGCGCGTGATCTCCGCCAGCGCGCCGAGTTTGTCCTGAACGCGCATACGGAGGTAATAGCTGGTCTGCACTTCATCCATCGGCAATATCTTCAGGTCGGACATCGCGTTCGGCTGGAACGCCAGATGCGGCACGCGATTCCCCGGATCGGCAGTGTGCATGCGCGTCACGTCCACCAGATCGGCGATCACCGCGCTGGCAGTCGGTTCCGCCCCTGCGCCCTGCCCGTAATACAGCGTTGCACCGACCGCATCGCCCTGCACCACCACCGCGTTCATCGCACCTTCGACGTTCGCGATCAGACGCTTGGTCGGGATCAGCGTGGGATGCACGCGCAGCTCTACCCCCTCCGGCGTGCGCTTGGTGATGCCCAGCAGTTTGATGCGGTAGCCGAGTTGTTCGGCGTACTTGATGTCAATCGCGTCCAGCCTGGAAATACCCTCGATGTAAGCCTTGTCGAACTGCATCGGGATACCGAACGCCAACGAAGCCAGGATGGTGATCTTGTGTGCCGCGTCCACGCCCTCGATATCAAAGGTCGGATCGGCCTCGGCATAGCCCAGCTGCTGTGCTTCCTTTAGCGCGGTGTCGAAACTCAGGCCCTTGTCGCGCATCTCGCTAAGGATGAAATTGGTGGTGCCATTGATGATGCCGGCGATCCACTCGATACGATTGGCGGTCAGTCCTTCGCGCACCGCCTTGACGATCGGAATGCCGCCCGCCACGGCGGCCTCGAACGCAACCATCACGCCCTTGTCCTGTGCCGCCTTGAATATCTCGTTGCCATGCTTTGCCAGCAGTGCCTTGTTGGCGGTGACCACATGCTTGCCGTTTTCGATCGCTTTCATCACCAACTCTTTTGCCACGCCGGTGCCGCCGATCAGTTCGATGACGATGTCGACTTCCGGGCCGGTCACCACCGAGAACGCATCGTCGGTGATCCGGCATGCGCCACCGGTTATCCTTTTCGCCAGCTCCACATTCTTGTCCGCCACCACGGCGATGCGGATTGCGCGACCGGCCCGGCGTGTGATCTCTTCCTCGTTGCGCTTCAGTACGGTGAAGGTGCCGCCTCCGACTGTGCCGATACCGAGTAGTCCTACGTTGATTGGTTTGATGCTCATTATTATTTCCCGTTATTCTCAATATATTTAGTAGGAGCGCAACTCGTTGCGCGATTTAATCGCCCGATGAATCGGGCTCCTACAATATGCTATTTGTCAGTTCCATGTTTTTTTCGGTAATGCTCAAGAAACCGCGTGATGCGTCCCATCGCCTCGGTCAGGTCGTCCGCATTCGGCAGGAACACGATGCGGACGTGATCGGGGTGTATCCAGTTGAAGCCGGTCCCCTGCACCACCAGTACCTTCTCGGTTTCCAGCAGTTCCAATATGAATTTCTGGTCATCCTTGATTGGGTAGACCTTGGGGTCGAAGCGCGGAAACAGATACAGTGCGGCTTTAGGCTTGACGCAGGTCACGCCGGGAATCCCGGTGAGCAACTTGTAGGCGAGATCCCGCTGTTTGCACAGGCGCCCGCCGGGTGCGACCAGATCATTGATGCTCTGGTAACCGCCCAGCGCGGTCTGGATCGCGAATTGTCCGGGCACGTTGGAACACAGCCGCATCGAGGCCAGTATCGTCAGGCCGTTGATGTAATCCTGCGCGTGTTTCTTCTCGCCCGACACCACCATCCAGCCGACGCGGTATCCGCAGGCGCGATAATTTTTCGACAGGCCATTCAGTGTCACGAACAACACGTCGTCGGCCAGTGAGGCGATCGCGGTGTGCGCCGCGCCGTCATACACCATCTTGTCGTAGATTTCGTCGGCAAAAATGATCAAGCCGTGTTCGCGCGCGATCTGTATCACCTCACGCAGCAACTCGTCTGAGTAAAGCGCGCCGGTCGGATTGTTCGGATTGATGATGACGATGGCGCGCGTGTTCTTGGTAATCTTGCTGCGCATGTCGGCCAGGTCGGGCATCCAGTCGCTCTGTTCATCACACACATAATGGCGCGGCGTGCCGCCGGCCAGGGTGACCGCCGCGGTCCACAGCGGATAGTCGGGTGTCGGAATCAGTACCTCGTCCCCGGTATTGAGCAGTCCCTGCATCGACATCACGATCAGTTCGGATGCACCGTTGCCGATATAGATGTCATCCAGCTCCACGCCCATGATTTTTTTGGCCTGGCAGTAGTGCATGATCGCCTTGCGCGCCGCGAACATGCCTTTGGAATCGGAATAGCCGGACGAACTCGGCAGGTTCAGGATCACGTCCTGCTGGATCTCATCCGGCGCCTCGAAACCGAACGGCGCAAGATTGCCGATGTTCAGCTTGATGATGCGCTGGCCATCCTCCTCCATCTGCTTGGCGCGTTCCATCACCGGGCCGCGAATGTCGTAGCACACATTGGAAAGTTTGGTCGATTTTAAAATTGGTTTCACTTTTTATTTTCTCGATTTGGATATTCGCTTAATCGGCTGAATCAATCACGCGCGTCCAATCTGAGACTGCGGGAAAGGACACTGCGCAAAAGCGGGCGATTTTACCTGTCCGGCAGCGCAGCAGCAAATCGGGCCTCCCGGAAGATCGGTCCACAGGCGTTGCGCAAGCCATCACGGCACACCGCCCGCTTGCACGATACGGATGGTCTCTAGCGGTTCCCTGCCTTTCGCCAAACGCAACAATCTGGGGAACGTGCCGGTTTTGTGCACTGCCCAGTGCCCCTCGGTTATCTCTTCAACCCGTCCCAATCGGGGCTTCAACTGCGCATACTGTCCGGCCCTGGCCACCAGAACATAACGGCTACCCGGCGCGGGCAACTGTGCGGCATCATCCACTTCATGACAGGCTTCATGGCTGTACAGGGACAATTCCCTTGCCACCATGGGCATCTGATAGATATAGACCGGTAGCCCGGATTGAGCCGCCAGATGCACGTTCACATTGTGCGCGACGCTATAGGAGGTAAAAGTCAGCGCGGTCATCGTCACCAGAAACGCATACAGGATATTGATGCCCGCCACCGGGTAGACCAGTATAGCGAACACCCGTGCCTGCGGTCTCTTCACCAGCGCGTACACCAGCAACCCACCCGACATCACCAATACCGGAACCATCAGAATGGCTTTGCCGACATACACACTCAGACCGCCGGCCAGCACAAGCAACAACAACGTTATTACCCACTGCGCGACGAGCAGCTTGCGGTGACCGGCGGGACGTGCCGGAAAATTAGCCAAGTAATTCGCCAGGTAATGTCCGCACAGGATGGCCGCAAACGGGAAAATGACCACCGTGTAGTATTCGAACTGGAATTGGGTCGCGCTGAAGATCAGGAACGGGATGAAGAACGCAGCGCACAGATAGACGAAGCGCCCACGCTCGGCGGTGCCGTGCGAAACAAAGCGACGGATGCCGGAATAAATCGCCGCCACGAATACCGCAACCCACGGCAGGAATGTCCACAGGAATGCGTTCACGAAATACAGCGGATTCCCGTTGTGGTTCTGGATCGGGCCGGTGTTGAAGAAACGCCCGAACTGGCTGTCCCACAGAAAGAACCGTATGCCCGATACATGCGTATGCCCGAACACCACCTTTTCCGGATGCGCATCGAATTGCAGATACAACGCGACTATCTCGGGCGCGGTGAACAGCAGCGTCAACGTTAGCGCGAACAGCCATTTCACGCTCAAAAGCTTGCGCCACTGCCCAAGGTACAGCCACATGCACACCATGCCGCCGGTGACCACGATCAGCGTGAACACACCCTTGGTCATCACCGCCATTGCGCTGAACAACGCGCCGAGCAGCAGATATTTGAGTTTCGCCACGACATCGAAACGCAACCAGTAATAACACGCAGCCATGATGAAAGCGGTCAGATAGGTCTCTGCCTTGACCTCTATGCTCGAATCCATCAGTTCAAAGGTCGACACATAAACCAGTACGGCCAGCCACGCGGTATCACGACCGTAAAACAGGCGCGCGATACGATAAGTGAAATAGCCACCGATCAGGTGAAACAGAAAGCCCGGCAAAATATAGGTGAAAGCGCTGATACTGCCGATCTTGAAGAACAGCGCCGTGATCCAGAATGGCAAATGCGGCTTGTCCAGCCAATCCCTGCCATCCAGGATCAGGTTCGTCCAGTCATTGTTCAGTGAGATGTGCCGGGCAAGTGCTGCATAGGTGACGGAATCGCCACCGTTGATCACCGGAGACAGCATCGCCGCCGCATTGACTACCAGTGTGATCAGGATCAGCCATTTGGCTTGGTGAGAAACATTCATTATGATGTGTTCGATAGTTGATATTCAGGGTACTTTGTACCCATCCAGCCTGCGCTTCGGGACTGGTCATCCGATTTGACGCACCCAGCGCCAAACCCCTAAACTCCCTATAATCATACCGCACAACCACGAGGTCATTTTGAAATTGCACCTGGACAATCACGGCGACACCAAGCTGTTCACCGCACACGGCCCGGATCATGTCATGGTCAGCGGCGAACGCTATGACCATAGTATCGTGGTGCTTGCAGAAACGGTGTACGACGACTGGACAGTCGCCAATTTCGACGAATTGGCCGAGCAGCATTTCAACTATTTCCTCGCGCTCAAACCGGACGTGCTGCTGCTGGGCACCGGCACAACACAGCGATTCCCCCATCCGCGCCTTTACCGCGCGCTGACGGATGCGGGTATCGGCGTGGAATGCATGAATACGCCCGCCGCCTGCCGCACCTACAATATACTGGTGGCGGAAGATCGCAGGGTGGTCGCGGCGATTCTGTTTTAATTTGAAACCACTCCCTGCCCCGTCAAATTTCCGGAAATCCCAATGAGTCAATCACTGAAAAACGTCATCCTGCAAGCCGAGCGGATCATCCTCGGCAAACCGCTGCAAATTCGCCTTGCGCTGACCTGCCTGCTGGCGCACGGTCATTTGCTGATCGAGGATCTGCCCGGTGTCGGCAAGACCACGCTGGCGCATGGTCTGGCGCACACACTGGGCTTGCAGTTCCAGCGCATCCAGTTCACCAGTGACCTGCTGCCGGCCGATATCCTCGGCGTGTCGGTATATGAGCGCCCGGGTATCGAAGCCAAGGTCGGCGAGTTCAAATTCCATCCCGGCCCGATCTTCGCGCAAATGATCCTGGCGGACGAGATCAACCGCGCCACCCCGAAAGCCCAAAGCGCGCTGCTGGAAGCGATGGAAGAGCAACAGGTGACCATAGAAGGGGTAACACGCGCGTTGCCCGCACCGTTTTTTGTCATCGCGACTCAGAATCCGACCTATCAAGTCGGCACTTACGCGCTGCCGGAATCGCAACTCGACCGTTTCATGATGCGTATCCAGATGGGCTATCCCGATGCGCAGGCAGAACGCAACCTGTTGTCCGGGGTGGACCGGCGCGCGATCATCGCACAGCTCAAACCGCAACTGGAAAGCGAAGAATTGCTCGCGTTGCAAAGCCGCGCGCGTGAAGTGTTTGTTTCGCCCGCGTTACTCGACTACGTGCAGGCCATCCTGCGCCATACACGCGAAGAAGCGCGCTACATGCACGGCCTGTCGCCGCGCGCCGGACTGGCGCTGTTATCCGCTGCACGCGCCTGGGCATTCCTGGACGAACGCGCTGCGGTGATCCCGGAAGATGTGCAGGCGGTATTGCCGGGCGTGGTCAGCCACCGCCTGCAAGCGGTTGGCGAATATGCCAGGCTGGATAGCGCTTTGCTGGTGCGCGAACTGACCGAGGCGGTCGCAATTCCGTAACATCGTGCTCAACGCACTCCCCAAAAAATTCCGCATCTGGCTGTTCCGCCCCAAGATCGAGCAAGGCACGGTCACGCTGACGCAACGCCGCATCTTCATCATCCCGACCAGACAGGGATTCACCCTGGTTTTCGTGCTGGTGCTGATGCTGCTCGGCGACATCAACTACAACCTGAGCCTGGGTTATGTGCTGACTTTTCTGCTGACGATGATGGCGGTGATGTCCATGCTGCACGCCTTCCGCAACCTCGCCCACCTGCAGATTCGTTCGGGCCGTGCGGAACCGGTGTTTTGCGGGGAATCTGCGCAATTCAAACTGCACTTCAACAACCCCGGCAAGTTGCCGCGTTATCAGCTTTGTCTGGTGCAGGCCGGCGATTCATTCTGGAAAAACACCCACACGCCGTTGCGGTTCGATGCCCCCGCCGGACAGGATACCGAAGTTACCTTTCCGGTGCGCACCACCCGGCGCGGGTGGCTGCACCCCGGCCGCCTGACGCTGTACACCGAATTCCCGCTCGGGCTGTTTTACTGTTGGTCGTATCTGCATTTCGAAACGCGCTGCCTGGTCTATCCGAAACCCCTGAGCGATGCGCCGTTGCCGGCCGGTCGTTCGCCGGACGGCACCGGAAAGCGTAACGTGGCCGGTGACGAGGATTTTTCCGGGCTGCGCAAATATACCGAAGGCGATGCCCTGCCGCGCATCGACTGGAAAGCCTATGCGCGCGAGCGGGGTTTACAGGTCAAGCAATTTTCCACGCCGCTGGGGGAAGAATTGTGGCTGGATATTGCCGATGCACCGGACCGCGGCGAGGAAGAAAAACTGGCGCGCATGACCCGCTGGGTACTGGATGCGGAGGCACAGGGCTTGCGCTACGGGCTGCACTTGCCGAACGGCAATTTTCCGCCGAATAACGGCATCCTGCATCGCGACGAATGCCTGCGCAGGATCGCGCTGTTCAATCCGGGTGGCGAAATTCCATGAGCAAGTCGCTTACCTACGGCCTGCTGCTCTCCATCCTGATGGTCATCGCGCCGCACGTCGATCATCTCCCGCCATGGGTCAGCGGACTATGTGCCGGCCTGCTGCTGTGGCGAACCTGGCTCACCTATACCGGCAAGCCGCTGCCGAAACGCTGGCTGTTGATGCTGATCACGGTTGCCGGCACTGCCGGGATCGTGCTCACCTTCCACACCCTGTTCGGGCGCGAAGCGGGTGTGACCTTGCTGATGATGCTGGCCACGCTCAAGCTGATGGAGCTGCGCGACGCACGCGATGCGATGGTGCTGGTCTACCTTGCCTGCTTCATCATCATCACCAATTTCTTCTACTCGCAGAGCATTCCCACCGCGCTCTACCTGCTCGCCACCATGATGGTGATTGTAACCACCTGGGTGCACCTGCAGGCGAGCAACATCGCGCTGAAACCGCGCATGCGCATCGCGGGCGTGCTGCTGCTGCAAGCGTTGCCGCTGACGCTGATCCTGTTCATCCTGTTCCCGCGCGTGCAGGGTCCGCTGTGGGGCTTGCCGCAGGATGCCTATGCCAGCACCGGACTGGACGACCATATGTCGCCGGGCAGCCTGAGCCGCCTGAGCCTGTCGGAAGCGGTGGCGTTTCGCGTTGTCTATAACGGCAAACCGCCGCGCCGCGACCAGATGTACTGGCGCGGACCGGTGCTGTGGCATTTCGACGGACGTGCATGGACCCCGGGCAGATCCCTGTATCCGGCCGCGCCGAAATTCACCGAACTCGGGCAGCCCATCGATTATGTCGTCACGCTGGAGCCGCACAACAAGCACTGGCTGTTTGCGCTCGATGTGCCGGACAAGTTGTCGATAACCGCCACCCTGACCGACGATTTCCAACTGCTGAGCAAAGATGCGGTTCATGCGCGATTGCGCTATGCGGCGCGTTCGTATCTGGTGTATCACGCCAATCTGGAGGAATCTCCACGACAGCTCAAACGTGCTTTGCAGTTGCCCGGGCAGTTCGATCCCCGCGCAAGACAGCTTGCCGCGGAATGGCGTGCCGGCAGCAAGGACGATGCCGATATCGTGCGCACCGCCCTTTCATATTTCAACAAGCAGGGTTTTGTATACACGCTCAATGCGCCGCCACTCGGCGTCAACAGCGTCGACGATTTTCTGTTCAACACCAAACAGGGATTCTGCGAACATTACGCCTCGGCATTTGTATTCCTGATGCGTGCCGCAAACATCCCCGCGCGTGTGGTAACCGGCTACCTGGGCGGCGAATACAACGATGTCGGCAACTACTACATCGTGCGCCAGTCCGATTCCCACGCCTGGGCGGAAGTCTGGCTGGCGGGGCAAGGCTGGGTGCGCGTTGACCCGACCGGCGCCATCGCCCCGGACCGTGTGGAACGCGGCCTGTCTGCGGCGTTGTCCGACAGGGCAGCACTACCGTTCATGGAGCGCAATCCGCCGCAGTGGATGCGCGATCTGCGTTTCAACCTGGACGCACTCGCCAACCAGTGGAACCAGTGGGTGCTGGGCTACGACACCGAGCGGCAGTTCGCTTTCCTGACCCGCCTCGGCATGGAGTCCATTACCTGGCAGAAAATGGCACTCAATATGTCGGCCGGAATTGGGCTGGTGATCGCGCTGTTTGCGCTGTACATGTTGCGCCACCTGTACATTCGCCAACCCGACAGGATACAAGCCGCATGGCTGAAGTTGTGTCGCAAACTGGCCAAGGCCGGACTGCCGCGTGCCGTGCATGAAGGCGCCCGGGACTATGCCGCCCGGATCGCCGCGGCCCGCCCCGAACTCGCCGCCACCATTCTTGACCTGGCCGCACGCTACACCGCGTTGCGCTACAGCCCGCTAACCGAAGATCACGCCAAACGTGAATTTCTGCAACGCGCGGCGGCGTTCAAAATCTGACAAGGTATAATCCGCACCACTCCATCCAAACGAATAGTCATGTATATCACCCGCCGCCTGGAATTCGATGCCGGACATCGCATCCCCAACCACAATAGCCAATGCAAACACCTGCACGGCCATCGCTATGCGATCGAGATCACCCTGTCGGGAGACATCATTACCCGTGAAGTGCTGTCCGAACAGGGTATGGTGATGGACTTCTCCGATGTCAAACGCATCGCCAAGGAAAAACTGGTAGACATGTGGGATCACGCTTTCCTGGCATATCGCGGAGACAAACCGGTGTGCGATTTCCTGGCCGGCATGCCGGATCACAAGACCGTCATTCTCGATGTCGTGCCGACTGCGGAAAATCTAGCACAAGCTGCCTTCGACATCCTGGCGCCCGCTTACCGGGATACCTATGGCAACCACCTGCGCCTGGAGCAGGTGCGCCTGTATGAAACTCCCAACAACTGGGCAGACTGCATGCGGGGCTGATCCATTGTTAGCGGTTCACCGGCATTTTTCTGGACATGACGGGCAGCTTGGTTCAAAATGCGCGGCCTTGAAGATCCGGCAGCGCCACTAAGGCAAGGGCAAGGGCATAATCTGCCGGTAAACAATAGGGAAGCGTGGCCGAGTGGTTGAAGGCACTAGTCTTGAAAACTAGCGAGGATGAGAGTCCTCCGTGAGTTCGAATCTCACCGCTTCCGCCAGAACTCCTTATCAGGCAGTCTCAAATATTCTCGATAACCCGCACTGCATATAGCTTTAGCGGGTTTTTTAATGCTTAGTGGTATCAGACAATCTCACCGCTCATTGCGGACATCGAAACTGAGACAGCAGAGATCCAAGATCGCATTAAGCGGCGAGCTTTAACGCGCTCCGTCTGAACGATGAGAGCGCTTTGTCGCAGTAGTTTTTTTTGTTTTTCTTCCTTTCATTGTCTGGGGTGTATCAGGCTTGGCCTGACTGGACTGTTTGAGGTGCTCAATAAAAGCTCGTGCGATAACGGACAATTGCTTGCCTGCGGGATAAGCGAAATACCAGTAGCGCTTGATTGGGAATCCCCGCACATCCAGTATGACGTACTGATCGTTAGATGAATTCCCATCGAGCGTATGACGTGACAGCACCGAAACCCCCAAGCCACCCATCACGGACTGTTTGATCGCTTCGTTGCTGCCCAATTCCATTCGAACTTTTAGCTGAAGTCCTGCCTCGCCGAATAGTCGCTCTGTTGCAATACGGGTTCCCGATCCCGGTTCGCGCAACAAGAACGGCTCACTGGATAACCTCTCGAGAGGGATATTCTTCTGTTTGGCGAGGGGATGGTCTGCAGGAGCGATGACCACCAGATTATTCTCCAGGAACGCTTCCTTGACGGCATCTACATCTGCCGGTGGCTGCCCCAGGATGTACAAGTCATCGAGATTGTTGGCCAGTCTATCCAGTATGCGCTCACGGTTGGACACGATCAGTGATACTTCCACGCCGGGATGTTTCTGGCTAAACGTACCCAGCAGACGGGGCGCAAAATATTTTGCCGTGGTCACGACAGCAAGCCTGAGCTTGCCGGTCTTGAGCCCTTTCATATCGGCCGCGATCATCTGAAAGTTGGACAGATGTTCGGATATGCCGCGGCAAGTTTTGTTTAGCTCGTGCCCGATGTCGGTGAGATAAATCTTCTTGCCCACCTGTTCGAACAGCGGCATCCCGACCACGTCGGATAGTTTCTTGATCTGCATCGACACCGTGGGCTGGGTGAGAAATAACTCCTCGGCAGCGCGGGTGAAACTGCCCAGTCGGGCAATGGCTTCAAACAATTCCAACTGACGCAAGGTACTTTGGCGCATGGCACATGTCTCCTAACACATAGACGAAACTCTATTGCAATTATAAATACTATCGATTGTTATTGATGATTATTTTTTAGCATAATTATGACAACGCGCTGACTCGAATACCTGACCGGGTTATAAAAATGTGCAGTCACCAATACCGGACAGGCCCAACGCGGGGTTTTATAATATCTGGAGACAATCATGGCAACTGAAACACTGAAGGAAGGCAAGGAACGCTACAAGTCTGGTGTACTACCGTATAAAAAAATGGGTTACTGGGAACCTGACTACAAGGTCAAGGAAACAGACGTCGTTGCGTTGTTTCGCATCACGCCGCAGCCCGGTGTCGATCATGAAGAAGCTGCCGCCGCCGTGGCAGGAGAATCTTCCACTGCCACCTGGACGGTGGTATGGACCGACCGGCTGACCGACTGCGAGCTATACCGCGCCAAGGCTTTCAAAAGCGAACTGGTGCCGAACACCGGGCCGGGCACCAAAAACGAAGCTCAGTATTTTGCCTATATCGCTTATGACCTCGATCTGTTCGAGTCAGGCTCGATCGCCAACCTGACCGCTTCGATCATCGGCAACGTATTCGGTTTCAAGGCAGTGAAAGCGTTGCGTCTGGAAGACATGCGCATTCCGGTCGCCTATCTCAAGACCTTCCAGGGTCCTGCAACCGGTGTGGTGGTGGAGCGTGAGCGTATGGACAAATTCGGGCGGCCGCTGCTGGGCGCAACGACCAAACCCAAGCTTGGATTATCAGGTCGCAATTATGGGCGCGTAGTGTACGAAGGCCTCAAGGGCGGACTTGATTTCATGAAGGACGACGAGAACATCAACTCGCAGTCGTTCATGCACTGGCGTGATCGCTTCCTGTATTGCATGGAAGCAGTGAACAAGGCGTCCGCGGCCACCGGCGAAGTCAAGGGTCACTACCTGAATGTCACCGCCGGCACCATGGAGGAGATGTATGAGCGTGCCGAATTCGCCAAATCACTGGGCTCCATCATCATCATGATCGATCTGGTGATTGGCTATACCGCAATCCAGTCGATGGCCAAGTGGGCGCGCAAGAACGACATGATCTTGCACCTGCACCGCGCAGGTAACTCGACCTACTCGCGCCAGAAGAATCATGGCATGAATTTCCGCGTGATTTGCAAGTGGATGCGCATGGCGGGTGTGGATCACATCCATGCCGGTACCGTGGTCGGCAAACTGGAAGGTGATCCACAGATGATTCGTGGCTTCTACGACACACTGCTCGATACCCATACGCCGATGCAACTTGAAAAGGGCTTGTTCTTCGAGCAGGATTGGGCTTCACTCAACAAGGTGATGCCGGTGGCTTCCGGCGGCATTCATGCCGGCCAGATGCACCAGTTGCTGACCTATCTGGGTGACGACGTAATACTGCAGTTTGGCGGCGGCACCATCGGCCATCCCCAGGGAATTCAGGCTGGCGCAGTCGCCAACCGTGTTGCGCTGGAAACCATGGTGCTGGCACGCAACGAAGGCCGTGACATTTGGAACGAAGGACCGCAAATCTTGCAGGATGCGGCCAAGTGGTGTAGTCCGCTCAAGGCAGCGCTGGATACGTGGAAGGACATCACCTTCAATTACGATTCCACCGACACGGCTGACTTTGTTCCTTCCACAACCGCAAGTTTCTGATCATTGTTAAAGGAGAAATTATCATGATGACAAATCCGGGCAATCGCGTCACACAGGGTCAGTTTTCTTATCTGCCTGACTTGACCGACGTGCAAATTTCCGCGCAAATAAAATATGCGCTGAAAAATGGCTGGGCTGTAAGCGTTGAATATACTGACGACCCACACCCACGCAATACTTACTGGGAAATGTTCGGCATGCCGATGTTCGATCTCAAGGATCCCGCCGGGATCATGATGGAGATCAATAGCTGCCGCAAGACTTTTCCCAATCACTATATACGCGTGATGGCTTTCAATTCTTCACGCGGGGTGGAAAGTCCAACCATGTCCTATCTCGTGAACCGTCCAAAGAATGAGCCTGGCTTCGGTCTGGTTAGACAAGAGGTGGATGGCCGCAGTGTACGCTACACCATACATTCCTACGCTACCGATAAATCGGAAAGTGAACGGTATTAAGGTGTACTTGTAATCCGATGGCGGAACGCAACGTGTTCCGCCATTTTTCATAGCCTACTCGGGACTATTCAATGAGTAACGACATACATACAACTATTTTACCGGACGACACGCCGGTAGATTTGCAAGCTGAACTGAAGGCCTCCAACGTACAAGAGGTTCTGGACAAACTTGACCGCGAATTGATCGGTTTAGTGCCGGTCAAAACGCGCATTCGTGAAGTCGCAGCGCTGTTACTGGTGGACAGATTGCGGCAGAAATTCAAACTGAGTTCGGAAACTCCTACTCTGCACATGAATTTTACCGGCAATCCCGGTACCGGAAAAACTACAGTTGCATTGCGCATGGCAGAAATTTTGCATCGCCTGGGTTATGCGCGCGAGGGGCACCTGGTATCGGTAACACGCGACGATCTAGTCGGCCAGTATATCGGGCACACAGCGCCGAAAACCAAGGAAGTCATCAAGAAGGCGATGGGCGGCGTGCTGTTCATCGACGAAGCCTATTATCTGTACAAACCCGAGAACGAACGCGACTACGGTGCGGAATCAATCGAGATTTTATTGCAGGTAATGGAAAACAATCGCGACGACCTGATTGTTATCCTGGCGGGATACAAGGACCGCATGGACAAATTCTTCAACAGCAACCCGGGGATGCGCTCGCGTATCGGCCATCACGTGGATTTTCCCGACTATAGCCCGGATGAATTGCTCGCCATCGCCAAATTGATGCTGGCACAACAGAACTACCGCTTCAGCG
>JBBRFZ010000032.1:0-24064 GCA_038241165.1 Burkholderiales bacterium
AAGACGTTTGTGTTTGAGTAAAGTAGCCATCGCGAAATCATACCAGTTTCCGCAGCCGTATCAATCTGCTGAAACCCGCATTTAGTAAGGCGCTCAGGCAATTCCATGGCCATTTTTACCCACACTCTTACACGAAGACCCTATTTTAATTTGCCGGTGCATATGGCACTTGAATCCAACAAGCCATATCACAATCAACCGAAAAGAGATTCAAGTCATGAATAGCATCGTTATTGCCGCGATGTTATTCGCCTTTGTTGCGGCCCCTGCTTTTGCGGCGAATGGTAAAAACAGTGCCGGTGTTACTTATGGGCTGGATCTGGATGGGGTTGTCGGGATTCAGGGAGAGTTCGATATTTCTGCTGCGATGCCCAACAAGGCACCGGTGTCAGTACAGTTGTTCTGGAAGAATTATTCTCAGTCTTACGGCGTCCCTGCTGCTGGCACCTATCAATACAGCTACAACGCCCTCGGCGTGATATTGAAACTTTAGACAGGTGTTTACAGGTTTTAAATAGCGCACAAGAAGCCGACGCCGCCCGAGCTGCATGGATACAGATTAGAATGGTACTGATAATGCACCCGGAGAAGAATCGTGAAGAAAGTGACTTTGGCTGTAATGGCTATTGCCGGTTTGTCAGGCATATCAGCGGCATTTGCCGACACCTCCGATATCAAGGCATCCAACAATCAGGTTGGCTTCCAACTCATATCGACGAATGTCGATTACACGGAAACGGGTGATGGGATATTGGTACCGAGCGGAACGCTGGACACTGAAAGAGGCCCTGTCCCCGGTTATGCCGTGTCGATATCCGCGATGAAGGATCTGTGGCTGGGCAACGACTATTTCGAGGCGGTGTATGACAACTCCAGCGGCAACACAGACTATACGGGTGCATTGTTATGCACGACGCCGCCGTGCGGTGCATATGGATCGTTTGTAGGAACTTCCGGCGCAACACTGACGAATTACAGCGCCCGTTACGGAAAAGGCTATATGGTCAGGAATGAGTTCATGCTGACCCCCTACGCAGAACTTGGTCATCACGAATGGGACAGGGGCGTGAATCTGAGTGAGCTGTATACCCACAATTATTACGGGATTGGTGTGCTGGGCCAGTATTCGCCTTCAAGTCTGCTGGTGCTTTCGGCAAATGTGATGTTTGGCGAGACATTCGCATCTTACATAATTGTCAATCCCACGCCCGGTCCCGGGGGTGGCGGATTCTCCGGGTCACTCGGCAATTCTGCGCTGTTCAAGGCAGGGGCAACTGCAGATTATCTGCTTGCGCAAAACCTGCACGGAACTATCGGCGTTGACTATACGAGTTTCAACTATGGCATCAGCGCAGTTTATCCGGTTGGTGGCGGTTATGTGGCATGGGAGCCGGACAGCAAGACAAATTACACGACGGTCAAGTTCGGCTTGGGGTACGGGTTCTGATTCAATTCAACACCGGCAGGGAACAGGTTCTGTTTTCTTGATGACTACAGGCCCAGCTCACTCCACATTTCATCCACCCTGGTTTTCACCGCCGCATCCATCACGATCGGTGTGCCCCATTCGCGTTTCGTTTCGCCCGGCCATTTGTTGGTCGCATCCAGTCCCATCTTGCCGCCCAGTCCCGACACGGGGCTGGCAAAATCCAGGTAATCGATCGGCGTGTTGTCGACCAGCAGCGTATCGCGCACCGGATCAACACGCGTGGTGATCGCCCAGATCACCTCTTTCCAATCGCGCACGTCGATGTCGTCATCCACCACGACGATGAACTTGGTGTACATGAACTGGCGCAGAAAACTCCAGATACCGAACATCACGCGCTTGGCGTGTCCGGCATACTGTTTTTTGATACTGACCACCGCCATGCGATAGCTGCACCCTTCGGGCGGCAAATAAAAATCTGCGATCTCGGGAAACTGCTTCTGTAGCAGCGGCACGAACACTTCGTTCAACGCGACGCCCAGCATGGCCGGTTCGTCCGGCGGCTTGCCGGTGTAGGTTGAATGGTAGATCGGGTCGCGACGCATGGTGATACGCTCGATGGTGAATACCGGGAATTTATCCTGCTCGTTGTAGTAGCCGGTGTGGTCCCCGAACGGTCCTTCCAGCGCCATCTCATCCGGGTGGATAACGCCTTCCAGCACGATCTCGGCACTGGCCGACACCTGCAAGTCGCTGCCGATGCACTTCACCAGTTCAGTCTTACTGCCGCGCAACAATCCGGCAAATTGATATTCGGAAAGGCTGTCCGGCACCGGCGTGACCGCGCCGAGTATAGTGGCCGGGTCGGCGCCGATCACCACCGCGATTGGAAACGGCACACCGGGATGCGTCTTGCGCCAGTCCTGAAAATCCAAAGCACCACCGCGATGCGCCAGCCAGCGCATGATAACCTTGTTCGGCGCAATCACCTGCTGGCGGTAGATGCCGAGATTCTGGCGCGGTTTGTTCGGCCCGCGCGTGACGACCAGACCCCAGGTGATCAGCGGTGCGACATCGCCGGGCCAGCAGGTCTGGACAGGCAGCTTGCCCAGGTCCGCATCCGCGCCTTCCCAGACCACATCCTGACAGGGCGCCTTGGACAATATCTTGGGCGACATGGTCAGCACCTGCTTCAGCACTGGCCATTTGTCCCAAGCATCCTTCAGCCCTTTGGGTGGTTCGGGTTCTTTGAGATAGGCGAGCAGCTTGCCCACCTCGCGCAGCGCTGCCGTGGATTCTTCGCCCATGCCCAGCGCCACGCGGCGCGGCGTGCCGAACAGGTTGGCCAGAACGGGAATTTTATTTTGGGCCGCATTGTGCCCGACGACATTCTCGAACAGGATCGCAGGGCCCTGTGCGCGCAACACGCGGTCGCAGATCTCGGTCATTTCCAGGTTTGGCGAAACCGCTGCAGTGATGCGCTTCAGTTCACCGATTTTTTCCAGTTGCGCGATGAAGTCGCGCAGATCGTGATATTTCATTTGTAAAAGCCTTCCCTTTCTTCCCCCGGCGGTCTGGTTTTGAAACGTTTATGCAGCCAGAAATACTGCTCCGGCATTTCCAGTACGCGCTGCTCGATGAATTCGTTCATGCGCCGCGTATCCGCGATGTCATCACCGCTCGGGTAATTCTCCCAGGCCGGATAGAAGGTCAGCACATAGCCCGCGCCTCCCAGCAGCAGGCGGGTGATGCTGGGAACAACTTTTGCGCCGGCCATCTTCGCGATGCGCGGCACCGAGGTCATGGTTGCGGCGGGCACGCCGAAGAACGGGATGAAGGCGCCGTCCTTGATGCCCTGGTCCTGGTCGGGCGGATAGACGAACGGCATGCCTGCGCGCATGCCCTTGAGGATGGGGCGCAGTCCCTGCTGGCGCGAATACAGATGCTGGTTGCGGAATCGGGCGCGTTTCTTCAGCAATAATTCGGTGAGATAGACATTCTTCTGGTTCGCGTACATGCACACCGTGTCGGTATGCTGGGCGATCCACTGGCCGCCGACATCCATGCCGACAAAGTGCGGCGTTAGCAGGATAGCGGGTTTGCCCTGTATGGCTTCGAAATGTTCGACGCCCTCTACGCGGATCAGGCTGCTGATGTATTCCGCGCTGGACCACCACAGGATGCAGCGCTCGATCAGGCCGCGGGTGAACATACGGAAGTGCTCGCGCAACAGTTTCTGTCTTGTCTCATCGCTCAAGTCGGGGAAGCACAGTTTCAAATTGATGGCGCCCACCTTGCGGCGTTCCGCAGCGATCAGGTAGATCATGGAACCCAGGGTGGTTCCGATCCACACCAGCACGCGGAACGGCAGGAAATGCAGCAGCCATAAAATGAAGACGCCCAGCTTGGCTAGCATGTCGGCTCTTCCGATGTGGGCGGCGCCACGCCGGGCGGCACCTTATAGCGGTTGTAACTCCACAAATACTGCGCCGGGGAATTCGCAATCACGCGTTCCAGCGCCGCATTGATCTGCAGCGGCACGGACGAGGAGAAATCCAGCGTAAGCGGCTCGAAAGTCAGTTTGTATCCCGCCCCTTTCGGCAGCCGCTCGGCAAACACCAACAATACGGCTGCGCCGCTGGATCGGGCAAGGCGGCCGCTCAGTGTCATGGTATAGGCGGGGCGCGAGAAGAAATCCGCCCATTCACCTTCGCCCTGGCTGGGCACCTGGTCGGGCAGCAGGCCGATCGCCTCGCCGCGTTTCAGCGCCTTGAAAAGCAGGCGCACGCCGCTGAGGTCCGCGGTCGCCAGATGTGCCTTGCCGCGCTCGCGACCGCGGCGCATCAGCGGTTCCAGCCAGTCCTGCTTCGGCGAACTGTACAGGTTGGTCAGCGTCAGGTGTTGTGCAATATACAGGCTGGTAATTTCGAAGCAGCCCCAGTGCGGTGTCAGAAAAATGATCCCCTTGTCGCGCGCGTGTGCTGCCGCTACATGCTCCCACCCCTTGCAGATTCGCACTGTTGCACAGACCTGTTCGAACGGCCTGAGCCATACCCAGGGCAACTCGACCATACCCTTGCCGGCCTCGGCGATGGTCTGGGTTAGCAAGTTGGCATAGTCGGTTTCATTGCGGGCCAGATTTGACCGACGCAGGTTTTCCCGGGTGCGCGCGGCATATTCCTTGGATGTGGCAAAGGTAACACGGCCGAGCAGCGTGCCCAGGCCTTGCAGCCAACCAAGCGGCAAGCTGGCAAGTAGTCGAAAGATCAGTTTGAACAGAAAAGGGGTCATCAGCGGTCGGGCGAACTATTTGATACAATGCGAGCCTTAAAATTTTTACTTGATTGAGTGAATAACCATGAGTGATTTCCTGTTTACATCCGAATCCGTATCCGAGGGCCATCCGGATAAAGTCGCGGATCAGATTTCCGATGCCATTCTGGACGCTATTCTAACGCAAGACCCGTATGCGCGGGTGGCGGCAGAGACGCTGACCAATATCGGACTGGTGGTTCTGGCGGGGGAGATCACGACGACCGCGAATGTCGACTACATCACCGTGGCGCGCAATACCATCAAGCGCATCGGCTACGACAATACCGAATACGGCATCGACTACAAGGGTTGCGCGGTGCTGGTGGCCTACGACAAGCAAAGCCCGGATATCGCGCAGGGTGTGGACCGCGCTTCCGATGATTACCTGAACCAGGGTGCCGGCGACCAGGGGCTGATGTTCGGCTATGCCTGCGACGAGACACCGACGCTGATGCCGCTGCCGATCTATCTGGCGCACCGCGTGGTGGAACGTCAGGCGGAATTGCGCCACGACGGCCGTTTGCCGTGGTTGCGCCCGGATGCAAAATCGCAGGTGACAATTCGCTATCTCGACGGGAAACCCGATTCGATCGATACCGTGGTGCTCTCGACACAGCACGCGCCGGAAATGACGCTGGAGCAGATACGCGAAGCCGCGATCGAGGAGATCATCAAGCCGATGCTGCCCAAGGAATTGATCAAGGGCAATATAAACTATCTGGTCAACCCGACCGGACGCTTCGTCATAGGCGGCCCGCAGGGCGATTGCGGACTGACCGGACGCAAGATCATTGTCGATACCTATGGTGGTGCAGCACCGCACGGCGGCGGCGCGTTCTCCGGCAAGGACCCGTCCAAGGTGGACCGTTCCGCCGCATATGCCAGTCGTTATGTCGCGAAAAATATCGTTGCTGCGGGCCTGGCGAGCAAATGCCTGGTGCAACTTTCCTACGCGATCGGCGTGGCCAAGCCGACCAGCATCATGGTCGATACCTACGGGACAGGAAAAATCAGCAACGAAAGAATGACCGAACTGGTGCTGCGTCATTTCGACCTGCGCCCCAAAGGTATCGTGCAGATGCTCGACCTGTTGCGCCCGATCTATGAAAATACCGCAGCCTATGGCCACTTCGGCCGCGAAGAACCGGGCTTTACCTGGGAAGCCACCGATCGTGCTCTGGCGCTACGCGAGGATGCCGGAAAATAATCTATCTGAAAATATGTTTTGTGGGATGGCAGGCCGGACACGGCGATGTGAAACATTTGGGGCGGGGAGGCCTGCTGCTCCGCGCTCCCGCACTAGAGGGCTTGCGCCCCACGGTGTCACGCGGGCACCGCTAGGAGCCGCGCATAACCAGCGACTTGCCCGCTAGCGGGCTTATAACCAACCACTTGGCAACAGTCATTTGGTTGCTTAGTGGGATGGCTAGTTGTTTCATCAGTCGAATGGCTAGTAGTATCATCAGCGAACGACAAGACATATCGTGCAGATAGACGACGAGTGAGCGAGCACGCGACAACGCGATTCGTCCACAAAACTTATTTTCACCACCCTCCGAGGGGTGCTGCAGCGGGGCTGGACACAGTCCCCCGTCAGGCTCGGAGCCAGTGGTTCAACGATGCAACCGCACCCATTCATTAACCACTTATGAATGGAGCAACGCATGAACGCTACTGAAAAAAAATTTACCGATTATAAAATCGCCGATATGTCCCTGGCTGCATGGGGACGCAAGGAACTCGCCATTGCCGAAATCGAAATGCCCGGCCTGATGGCGATCCGCAACGAATTTTCGGCCACCCAGCCCCTGCGCGGAGCGCGCATCACCGGCTCGCTGCACATGACCATACAGACCGGCGTGCTGATCGAGACGCTGACTGCATTGGGCGCGGAAGTGCGCTGGGCATCGTGCAACATCTATTCGACCCAGGATCATGCCGCTGCCGCCATCGTTGCGACCGGCGTGCCGGTGTTCGCCTACAAGGGTGAAACGCTGACCGAATACTGGGACTACACCCACCGCATCTTCGAATGGGCGGACGGCCCCGGCGGTGAAAAAATATTTTCCAACATGATCCTGGATGATGGCGGCGACGCCACCCTGCTGCTGCATCTGGGCGCGCGCGCCGAGAAAGACGCGTCCCTGTTGAACAATCCCGGTTCGGAAGAAGAAACCTGTCTGTTCGCCTCGATCAAGGCCAAACTGGCAAAAGACAAGACCTGGTATTCCACCCGTCTTGCCGCGATCAAGGGCGTCACCGAAGAAACAACCACCGGCGTGCATCGTCTGTATCAAATGCACGAACGCGGCGAACTGGAATTCCCCGCGATCAACGTGAACGACTCTGTCACCAAATCCAAGTTCGACAACCTGTACGGCTGCCGCGAATCCCTGGTGGATGCGATCAAGCGCGCGACCGACGTGATGGTGGCCGGCAAGATCGCCGTGGTCGCCGGTTATGGCGATGTGGGCAAAGGATCTGCCCAGGCGCTGCGTGCGCTGTCTGCACAGGTGTGGGTGACCGAGATCGACCCGATCTGCGCGCTGCAGGCCGCGATGGAAGGCTACCGCGTCGTGACCATGGATTACGCCTGCGAGCACGGTGACATCTTTGTCACCTGCACAGGCAACTACCATGTCATCAGCCACGAGCATATGAAGAAGATGAAGAACCAGGCCATCGTGTGCAACATCGGCCACTTCGACAATGAAATCGACGTTGCCTCGCTCAAGCAATACCAGTGGGATAACATCAAGCCGCAAGTCGATCACGTGATCTTCCCGGATGGCAAACGTATCCTGTTGCTGGCCGAGGGCAGGCTGGTGAATCTGGGCTGCGGTACAGGCCATCCGTCCTATGTGATGTCGTCCTCGTTCGCCAACCAGACCATCGCGCAGATTGAACTATTCACCCGCAACCAGGACTATGCTGTCGGGGTGTACACCCTGCCCAAGCATCTGGACGAAAAGGTCGCGCGTTTGCAACTGACCACGCTGAACGCGCAACTGAGTACGTTGACCGACCAGCAGGCTGCTTACATCGGCGTGCACAAGGAAGGTCCGTACAAGGCCGGCCACTACCGCTACTAACAGCCATGACCGCTTCACACAATGAGTTCGTCGATTATGTGGTG
This sequence comes from Burkholderiales bacterium, assembly GCA_038241165.1. Classification (GTDB taxonomy): domain Bacteria; phylum Pseudomonadota; class Gammaproteobacteria; order Burkholderiales; family Gallionellaceae; genus Gallionella. Next base: position 7,881 of record JBBRFZ010000032.1, read on the forward strand.
GAACTTATGGCGGGCTGGGCAACGGCGTCGGTACGCAAGATGTTCGGCGGTTATGGCCTGTATCGCGAAGGACTGATGTTCGCGTTGATCGTCGGGGACGAATTGTTCCTGAAGACCGACGCGGATAATCTGGCCCGACTCGAACGGGCGGGCAGCCACCCGTTTGTTTATCAGAAGCAGAACAAAACCGTGCAATTGTCATACTGGTCGGCACCGCCTGCCAGTCTTGACTCGGCGGGCGAGATGGCCGAATGGTGCCGACTGGCTTATGAGTCGGCATTGCGTGAAAATGCGGCCAAGCCCCTCAAAGGAGGGAAAAAATGAATATGCAATTGCAGTTATTGTTGATCTGGATGCTCAATGCACTCGCGTTGCTCGCCGTGGCGAACTACGTGCCGGGCATACATGTGGACGGTTTCGGCGCGGCGCTGATCGCGGCGTTTTTCCTGGGACTGGTAAATACCCTGATACGCCCGTTGCTGCTGTTGCTCACGCTGCCGGTCACGGTGCTGACATTGGGATTGTTCATCTTCGTCATCAACGGCACTCTGTTCTGGCTGGTCGGTTCGGTGCTGCGCGGATTCGTCGTCGACAGTTTCTGGCACGGCGTATTGGGTGCGGTGCTTTACAGTATTTTTTCCTGGGCGCTGTCGTCGGCTGCCGCACAGCTGATCAGGCCAAATAATAAATGACCCATATGGCAAATGAGAACGGAATGAGGTTTTTATGAGCAGGCAGCTTTTCAGTTTCGAGTTTTTTCCCCCGCAAACGCCGGAGGGCGTGGTCAAGCTCGCGGCTGTGCGCAGTCAACTCGCGCCGCTCAAGCCGGAGTTTTTTTCCGTCACCTTCGGCGCGGGCGGTTCCACACAGGACCGCACGCTGGAAACCATAAGGCAGATCAAGTCCGAGGGTTATAACGCCGCTCCGCACCTGTCCTGTGTGGGTTCCACGCGCGAATCCGTCGGCGCAATGCTGAACACCTACAAAGACATGGGCATCAGGCGCATCGTCGCGCTGCGCGGCGACCTCCCTTCCGGTATGGGCAGCATCGGCGAGTTTCACTACGCCAACGAACTGGTGTCGTTCATCCGCGCACAGACCGGCGATCATTTTCACATCGAGGTGGCAGCCTATCCGGAATTCCACCCGCAGGCCAGATCTGCGCAGGACGACCTCCTCAATTTCAGGCGCAAGGTCGACGCCGGCGCGGATTCGGCGATCACCCAGTATTTCTACAATGCCGATTCCTACTTCCGCTTTGTCGAAGCGTGCGGCAAGTTGGGCGTTACCGTGCCGATCGTGCCGGGCATCATGCCCATCGTGAAGTTCGCGCAACTGGCGCGTTTCTCCGATGCCTGCGGTGCCGAGATCCCGCGCTGGATGCGCAGGACGCTCGAAGGTCTGGGTGACGACAGCGGGGCGGTGCAGGCATTCGGTCTCGATGTCGTGACCAAATTATGCGAGAAACTGCTCGCCGGTGGCGCACCCGGCCTGCATATCTACACGCTGAACCATTCCGGCCCATCAATTGAAATCTGGAAGCGGCTGGGGATTTGATGCGCACGCCCGAGTTACTGCTACCTGCCGGAACGCTGGAAAAAATGCGCACCGCCTACTCCTTTGGGGCAGATGCGGTTTATGCCGGGCAGCCGCGTTATTCCCTGCGCGCGCGCAACAATGAATTCCAGCTGGACGAGTTGCGCACCGGCATCGCGGAGGCGCATGCACTCGACAAGAAACTGTTTGTCGCCAGCAACCTGATGCCGCATAACACCAAGGTAAAAACCTATATGGCGGACATGGAGCCGGTCATCGCGATGCGGCCGGATGCGCTGATCATGGCCGATCCCGGGTTGATTGCAATGGTGCGCGAGCGCTGGCCCGAAGTGCCCGTTCATCTTTCCGTGCAGGCCAATACCGTAAACTATGCGGCGGTGAAATTCTGGCAATCGCTGGGTCTGACGCGCGTCATTCTTTCCCGCGAACTGTCGCTGGACGAGATCGAGGAGATCCGCCAGCAATGCCCGGACATGGAGCTGGAGGTGTTCGTGCATGGCGCATTGTGCATGGCCTATTCGGGGCGCTGCCTACTGTCCGGTTACTTCAACCACCGCGATGCGAACCAGGGTACCTGCACCAATTCCTGCCGCTGGGATTACAAGGTGGAGAATGCCGGAGAGAATGGTAGCGGCGATTTCCAGCTGCTGTCATCCCCGAAAAAAATTGACTTCGACTTCGACAAGGCGCTCAGCCAGAGCGCGCTTTCCGACTGCGGTTCGCAACCCCGCCATCCGCTGGCCGACGCGGCCTACCTGATCTCGCGCCAGGATCATCCCGATGAACTGATGCCGGTCATGGAAGACGAGCACGGCACCTACATCATGAATTCCAAGGACCTGCGCGCGGTGGAACACGTGGAACGACTGGCCAGGATAGGCATCGATTCGCTCAAGGTCGAGGGTCGCACCAAATCCGTCTACTATGTTGCGCGCACCGCACAGGTATACCGCCAGGCCATCGACGACGCGGTCGCGGGTCGTCCGTTCAACTACAGTTTGTTGGGTGCGCTGGATGCGCTGGCCAACCGCGGCTACACCGACGGTTTTTACCAACGCCACCACACCCACGAACAGCAGAATTATCTGCGCGGTCATTCGGAAAATTCGCGCCAGCAATACGTCGGCGATATAGTTGCCTGTGAAAATGGCACGGCTGAAATAGCCGTGAAAAACAAGTTTCAGGTCGGCGACAAGCTGGAGATCATCCATCCCTCCGGCAACCGTATCATCGAACTTGCCGAGATGCACGGCATGGGAGGTGAAGCGCTCAGCGTCGCACCGGGCAGCGGACATCGCGTGCAGATACCGTTGCAGGGAAATTTGGCCAGCGGGATGGTGGCCCGTTTCATCTAATCTGTTTTCAGGAAACCAATATGATCTTTTCCAACCTCGCCACGGCCGGCCGTTACATCGCTCTCCACCCGCTTCTGTTTCGCGCTTTCGAGTACATCCGGAAAGCCGATCTGCATGCGCTGGCGCCGGGAGTTCACCCCATCGCCGGCGACGATCTGTTCGCCATTGTCGAGCATCTGCCGGGGCGGACCCGCGCCGATGCGTCACTGGAGTGTCATCGTCGTTACATCGACATTCAACTGGTGCTGGAAGGAATGGAAGAAATGGGCTGGAAGGCGCTGACGGATTGCCATCAGCCCGTGGCGGATTACAGTGCAGAGAAGGATATCCGTTTTTTCCGTGACATCCCGGCAACGTGGATTACGGTGCCTCCGGATCATTTCTGCATCTTCTTCCCGGAGGATGCGCACGCACCGCTGGTCAGTTCCGGCAACCTCCGCAAAGTGATCTTCAAGATCGCGGTGGGTGCCGAAAAATAAGGTTACTGCCTAGAACGAAATCCTGACACCCACGTTGAAGCCCTGATCCAGCGTTTCGTTGGGGCCGGTATTGATGCCGAAACTGATTCTGCGGTAACCGACATAGGCAACCGCCTGTGGAATGACTTCATACTCCACCCTGGCGTTGGTTTCTATGTAGCGGTTGGCATCGCCGAAGGTGACGATATTCGGCGACCAATAAATTTCGCCGACGATGCCCAGACGCTGGGCGGAGGGTGGCGAATAGCGTACCAGTCCACCCAGTGCCAGGGCCGAGGCACTGTTATTTACCGGACCGTTGCCGTTGACCTTGGCGACTATCCCTTTGATCCCGACGCCGACAGAATATCCGGGCGCGTTGTCGCCGAGTTCATCCTGCACCACCAGGCCGAAATCGCCGAGCATGTTGTTGTGGTTGACATAGAGAACGCCGGCGTGAAACTTGGTGTTGCCGAGCGGGTCGCGACCCAGTGAGGAGATGTATTGAAATTGTGCGCTGGTATCGCGCAGGTTGATATCAACGGAATCGGCCAGAGCCGTGGTGCTGACCAATGCCAGGGTGCTGAAGGCGAACAGATATACGGAAACGATACGGCGCAATGACATAACTTCACTCCTTAAGGGTAATCGATGCAGGGTTGCATGCGAACATTTTATCTTGTTTGAAATCGAAACAAAAACTGCGTACGGTGCGATAACCTTTTCTCAACCGCGCGTTCTAGCATATCACAGGCATTTCCCATTCTGGAGTAGCCGGCTGCACGATATTTTCAGGGGATGCGGGCCCGTGTGCGGCATGCGATTGACCCGGATTGTTTCAACTGGTTCCACCGGGCGGAAAATTATCTCCATTACAGGCTGGAATCAAACGCGGTATCGCCTTCATCCACCTTTGCCCCCGGCTGAATTTGCCTGAAATCGAACAGTTCGCCATCCAGCAGATGCGAGGGTTTGATGTTCTGCATCGCGGTAAAGATGGTCTGGCTGCGTCCCGGATATTCGCTTTCCCATGCGGCGAGCATGCCCTTGATGTTCTGCCGCTGCAGGTTTTCCTGCGCGCCGCACAGATTGCACGGAATGATGGGGAATTCCATGCCGCGCGCATAACGGGCGATGTCTTTCTCGGCGCAATAGGCCAGCGGGCGGATCACGATATGATCTCCCTTGTCCGTGACCAGTTTGGGCGGCATGGCCTTGAGTTTGCCGCCGAAGAACATGTTCAGGAACAGGGTTTCGATCATGTCGTCGCGGTGATGGCCCAGCGCAATCTTGTTCGCGCCAAGCTCGCCCGCGACGCGATAGATGATGCCGCGCCGCAGCCGCGAACACAGCGAACAGGTGGTCTTGCCCTCGGGTATCTTTTCCTTGACGATGGAATAGGTATCCTGGGTTTCGATGTGATATTCCACACCGAGCTGTTTCAGGTAATTGGGCAGTACCTCGTCAGGGAATCCCGGCTGCTTCTGGTCGAGATTCATCGCGACGATGCGGAAGTCGATCGGTGCGCGCTTGCGCAGCGTGAGCAGGATGTCCAGCAGCGTGTACGAGTCCTTGCCGCCGGACAGGCAAACCATCACGCTGTCGCCTTCCTCGATCATGTTGAAATCGGCGATTGCCTGTCCGGCCATGTGCTCCAGCCGTCCCTTGAGGCGGTTGAAGTTGGTCGAATGCTTTTCGAAATGTATGGGTTGAGCGATGTCGTTCATATAAAAATATCAGCCAAAAAGCGTGGCGAGCGATGGCAGGGCGCGGCGCGAAAGCGAAAGAGAGAGAAAGCGGAGTTTACATTAAAGTAAACGAGCATTTCGAACGCTTGAGCAACAAAGCCATGTCGAGCGCAGCAGCTTTTTTCACAAGTTAATGCTGCGTCCGCCGTCCACGGAAATGATCTGCCCGGTGATGTAAGGCGCATCTGCGATCAGGAATTGTACCGTACGCGCGATGTCATCCGGTTCGCCTTTGTGCTTGAGCAGGGTATGCGCGACAATCTTGCGACGCTGCTCTTCATCCGTCCATGCCTCGCTTTCCGGCCACATGATGACACCGGGCGCAACAGCATTGACGCGCACCTGCGGCGCCAGCTCCTGCGCCAATCCCTTGGTCAGCGAGGCCAGACCGGCCTTGGCTGCACTGTACAGCAGATGGCCTTGCATCGGCCGATCGGCGTGGATGTCAACGATGTTCACGATGCAGCCATGCCGGCGGCGCAATTCTGCGGCAGCAGCCTGAGCCAGGAACAGCGGTGCTTTCAGATTGGTGCCCAACAAATCGCGCCATTGCTGTTCGTCGATATTCGCCAGTGGGGTAGGGTAAAAACTGGAAGCATTGTTGACCAGTGCATCCAGTTGCCCGAATTGTTTGACGACCCTGCCCACCAGTTGCGGCAGTGCGTGCAGGTCGAGCAGATCGGCCTGCATAATGGCAGCACTGCCCGGCCGCAGCGCGTTCAGTTCGTCTTGCACTGCCGATGCCTCACTGGCAGAGCTGCGGTAGTGGATGGCGACCCGAGCGCCGGCTGCGTGCAGGCGGCGGCAGATTGCCGCGCCGACCCGTTTTGCCCCGCCGGTCACCAATACCACTTTGCCCTGCATCCCTTGTTCCATTAGACTCGTACTCCATTAAACTCGGCTACACCATTAAACCCAACTGCTTCGGGAATTATACCTGACCATGCCTCCTTCACTACCTGCTCCCGGCGCAGAAGCCGCGCAACACAGCGCATCATTGACCGAATCCATCCGGCGCGACATCAACGCACAGGGCGGATGGATTTCGTTTGCGCGCTACATGGAGCTGGCGCTGTATTCACCCGGGCTGGGCTATTACGCGGCCGGTGCGCACAAGTTCGGGGAGGCCGGCGACTTCATCACAGCGCCGGAACTGTCGCCGTTGTTTGGTCGCACGCTGGCGAAACAAGTTGCCGAGATCATGGCTAACAGTTCGCCACATATACTCGAAATGGGCGCGGGCAGCGGCAAGCTGGCAGTGGACATGCTGGCCGAGTTGGAGCGGCTCGGCTGTTTGCCGGAAAGTTATGCGATCCTTGAGGTGAGCGCAGACTTGCGCGCGCGCCAGCAAACGCTCATGTCGGAACACTTGCCGCACCTGCTGGGGCGGGTGCGCTGGCTGGATGAATTGCCGGAAAAGTTCAGCGGTGCGATCGTCGCCAACGAGGTGCTCGATGCCTTACCCGTGCATCTGGTGCATTGGCGGGACAGCGCGATCACCGAGCGCGGTGTTGCCGCCAGCGAGCACGGCTTTATCTGGCAGGAGCGCGCCATCGGCGATGCCCGCCTGTTGCATGCCGCGCAGCAAATCAGGGTGCCGGATGATTACGTCAGCGAAATCTGTCTGGCTGCCCGCGGCCTGGTCAACAGCCTCGCACAACGGCTGGGGCAGGGTGCGATGCTTTTCATCGACTACGGTTTCGGTGCCCGCGAGTTCTACCATCCGCAGCGCCGCAGTGGCACGCTGATGTGCCACTACCGTCATCACGCGCACGACGATCCATTCTTCCTGCCCGGCCTGCAGGACATCACCGCGCATGTGAATTTTACCGATATCACCGAATGCGGAATCGATGCCGGTCTGGAATTGGCCGGCTATACCTCGCAGGCGTTCTTTTTAATCAATTGCGGCATCACCGGACTGCTGCAAGATACCCCGCCGGAAAACATGCGCGACTACCTGCCGCTCTCGGCGCAGTTGCAGAAACTGACCAGTCCGGCGGAGATGGGTGAATTGTTCAAAGTGATCGCATTCGGGAAAAATCTGGCGGATCCGTTATCCGGATTTGCCAGCGGCGAACTGTCGCGCTCTTTGTGAATCAGGCGCTAGCTGCCATATGTTACCGTGTGGCTACCACTTTTATTTATCCCGGCCACGTGTTCCCGCGCACTGGCCACGCATCAGCCTGGACGCGAATCATTATCAGGGGGGGCATCTGGAATGCCCCGATAATTTTTTTCCTTTCGGTGATGGTTTGTGCCTATAATTCATCCAGTTTCGTATGTTTCAGGTTCCGTTTCTGACTCGATGTAATTTTGGATAATTTAATATCTACAATGCAGTGGGGGGAGTTATGCAACAAGAAGATCTCGACGCACGTGAGAAATTTCTTTACACGCTGGAATGGCTGCTGGAAGTTACAAAACGCCATTCTGGCCCCCTTCAATTTGGTTTGGCCTATATCCATTATAAAGACCCCAAAATCTTCGGCGAGAGGTATGGGGCAAAAGCAGCGGCGCAAAAGCTTGACGATGTTTCGCATAACCTGCGCAATACTTTCCGCAAAACCGACCTGGTTGCGCGCGATGGGTCCGACTTCTGGATTCTGGTGCCTTACACCCCGGTCACCGAGAAACTTGTTGACAAGGTTAATGACATGATCCAACTGGCGTCAAAGGGAGACCTCGAGATCATGGCGCATGATGTTTTCATTTTTTCGTTGACCCAGGATGCGATTAAACAATGCAAGGACTGTTCGACAGAGGGCTCTTCGGCTGTAGCTTTCCTTGCACATATCAAGGCACATCACCTTGACCGCGCACTGCACGCACTGCACAATAATCTTTGACGCACAGTGGTTGGCCTATACAGGCGCAGAATACAATCTTGCCAAAAACCGGTGTAATCGCAAATCGATAACATCCGGATACGAACTTTGTGACCAAACAGGACATGTGAAATCGATCGGGATCGGAGCATCTGATATCATCGCTCTGCGGGAGAGATGACAATTCAATGGCCCTGGTTTTTTATCAAAGCGGGAATGACGGGATGAGGTGAAGAATGCACAACAATTTGGCTGAAATTATTTTATGGCGCGACTTGGCGATTTTCCTGCTGATCGGTGCGTTGCTGGGTGTGGCACTGGGGCTGGTGCTGATCTTCTGGCCGCGTATTTTGGCCCGCGTCAACAGCGTAATGAACTACTGGATATCCACGCGCCATATCGATAGCCTGCTGGATCGTAGTATCAGTATCGAACTATGGATCTATAAACATCATCGCACATTGGGCATATTGATCATCCTCGGGGCTGGCTATATGCTTGTGTATTTCGGTTTTCTTTTTGACAAGGCGGCCGCCCTGCAACTCCTGAACCGTTATGCGCCTGCAACATTGCTCGACGGGCTGCTTAATGCTGTAGTGATCTCTTCACTGACCGGCGCAGTTGTTGCACTGCTTGCCGGGTTTATTCTCTGGTTCCGCCCCGGTCAGTTGCGGGATATCGAAGCGGATGCCAATAAATGGGTGTCTTCGCGCCGTGCCACCAAAGTGCTGGATGTGCAGCACGACCAAGTGGATCGTTATGTCGCACGCCACGCGCGCCAGATTGGCTGGTTGTTGTTGCTGTGCAGCATCTATTTGTTCTTTATCACTTTCCGTTTGCTGGTGTAGTCATCGGAACAGTTTCAATTTTCACGGGCTGCTGGTTTGGGTTGAATCCACCCGATATTAGGCGTATAAAACAATTGTGGTTCCCGAATTTCGAATTTTGAGAAATTAACTGTCAATGGGAGGTGCCTATCGACCCCTTGAAATTAAATTCCATATAGTTATTACCCGCGTCAGTGATTCCATGACTGACCTGATCGGCATCCCATATGCCGATACCAGACGCCGCGTCAACGCGGCGTCCTTATTTTGTAAAGCATCAGATCGTGAAAAAACGCACCGGCAAGGTGCAGAAAAACGTTACGCGGTTTTATCAACCAGCGCTTGTATCGCGCTGATGCGGGCCTGCAGTACTGCGGCAGCAATGCTGTTGTTGTCGGTACATTGCTTTGCTATCTCTCCCGCGTCCACTGCGCGCGCGACCGCCAGCAGATTCAGCAAATAATCCGCCTGGGGATAGGCGTCATTCTCGTGACTGGTGCGTCCGCGCGCATCCGCGGCGCACGCCTGCAACAGAAGCGCGAAGCGTTCCGGCCTGCGCCATGCATCCGCCGACTGAAACAATTTGATGACGGTCTCGGCGCGCAATTCCCCGGCGCGATGGATGTCTCCGTGATAACGCGCCGCCAGCAGCGCCAGATCGCGGCATTCGCCCGGTGAGCGCAGTCGCTGCGAAAGTTTCCTGACCAGTTCCACACTGCGCAACTCGTGTCCGATATGGCGCGGCAAAATGTCTTTGGGCGTGGTGGCCTTGCCCAGATCGTGGGTCAGCGCTGCAAAACGCACTTCCAGCGGGTAGTCGTATTGAGCCGCATCATCCACCACCAGCATGGTATGTATGCCGCAATCGATTTCGGGATGATATTTCTCAGGCTGGGGTACGCCGAAAAGCGCATCCACTTCGGGGATGATCCTGACCAGCGCGCCACAGCTGCGCAGGGTCTCGAAAAAGTGCGAAGGTTTTTTCTCCATCAGTCCGCGCGCCAGTTCCTGCCAGACGCGTTCCGCCACCAGCGCATCCACTTCGCCGTTGTTCACCATCTCGCGCATCAGCGTCAGGGTGTCCGGGGCTATGGTGAAACCGAAACGTGCCGCAAAGCGGGCCGCACGCAGGATGCGCACCGGGTCCTCGGCGAATGCCGTGCTGACATGGCGCAGGATACCCGCACGCAGATCGGCGATGCCGTTATGCGGATCGATCAGCTTGCCGTCGGAATCCTGGGCGATCGCATTGATGGTGAAATCGCGGCGCAGCAGATCCTGCTCCAGCGTGACATCCGGTGCCGCATACACGGCGAAACCCTGATAGCCGCGGGCGGTCTTGCGCTCGGTGCGAGCCAGCGCATATTCTTCGTGAGTCTTGGGATGAAGGAACACCGGGAAATCCTTGCCGACCGGCTGAAAGCCCTGCGCCACCATCTCTTCCGGTGTGCTGCCCACCACCACCCAATCGTGATCCTGAACCGCCAGCCCCAGCAAGCGGTCGCGCACCGCGCCGCCCACGCAATAGATTTTTGCATTACTTTCCATCGGGGTTCGCCGGCGGGTTATCCGCAGTCTTGGCAGGGACGATACCGAGGCGCTTTTTGAGCGAGCGCGACGGGTCGCCGAATTGGGCGGCATAAAAAGCTGTGTTGCTCATCACCTTTTCCACATAGTCGCGCGTTTCCTGATAGGGAATGGTTTCGGCATAAATCGCACCTTCGAGCGGTTTGTCGCCGCGCCATTGCAGGGCCCGAAACGGTCCGGCATTGTATGCTGCCGAAGCCAGCACTGGGTTGTTTTCAGAACGCGAAAGAACAGATTTCATGTAATAGGTACCGATGCGCAAGTTGGTGTCGAGCTGATGGATCAGCGCATTGCGATAACTCTTCAATCCGAGTTTGTGCGCCACCCAGCGTGCCGTGCTTGGCATGATCTGCATCAGACCCGCCGCGCCAGAATCGGATTTCGCACTGGTGGCAAAACGGCTTTCCTGACGCATCAGTCCATACACCCAGGCCTCGTCGAGACCGTGTTCGCGAAGGTGTTCCTGCAAGTCGGTCCGGTACGGGGCAGGGTAGCGCATGCTGAAATCGTGTTCGGATACGGTCTTGTCCGCGGCACCGATCGCACGGTCGTACATCTTGTTGCGCTGCGCGATTTCAGCCGCAGTCAGCAACTGCCGGTCATTCAGGTTGTACACCACCCAGCGCCATTCCTCCAGCGCATCGCTGCGCATGCCGATACGGTAAAGGGCAATCGTGCGTTGCACGCCCGGCATCGCGGATACTTCGGCAATGGCCCGGCTGTCCGGTTTGTAGACCGGCTCGGGTTGGCTTAATACCGCGGTGCCGGACATTTCATCGCCGGCCAGCAGCCCGTAAAAACTGTATTCGCCGCTCAATGGCAAGAAAATCTTTCTCGCTTCGGCCGGTTTCCCCAATGCTTCCAGCGCACGGGCTTTCCAGTACAGCCAGTCCGATTCCTGCTGCTGATCGGTGTCCATCGCGTTCACGCTTGCCAGAACCTCCGGCCAGTCCAGCGCGCGCAATGCGGCGCGTACCCGCCATGCGGACTGTTGTTCGTTGAGTGGCATGTCAGACGCGTCCCGGTACCATTGCAGCGCGCGTTCATCCAGATTGCGCGCCGCCTGATAAGCCAGCCGGCCATAACAATAATGTTGTTCGCTTGCCGGAAAATATCCGGCGATCTTCGCCCAGTGCGCGGCGGCCAGATCGGTGGATTGTTTTGCCAGCCGTTCCACGGCAAACAGCGCGGCAATACGCTGCCCCCTGCTTGCCAACCCGGGATTCCAACCCATGGGCGGAACTGAGTCGTCGCCATAGATATCGGCACATGGCCCATCGCATACCGCGCCAGGATCATTGGCCGGTGGTGCCGATCTGCCATCCCCCGCAAAGAGGGCGCCGACCTTGCCGAAGCCAAGCTGCGACCAGATATTTTCCCATTCAAACAGTCCCGTGGACGGAGTGGGTGTGGTTGCATTGACAGTGTTTGTGGGTTGCACCGCAGGAGCGGGCGATTCAGCGGGCGATTCAGCGGGTGATTTGATTGGCGGGGGCGGGTGCGCATACGAAACCGGCATGTCCGGGGTATTCGTGGTACGGGTAATGCCCGTCGCCAATTTTCCCAGATAACGATCAGGATCGGCGGCGGCGTTTTTCAGCATGGCAGGCAAATCCGCGTACTTATTACCCAGTTGTTCGGACAGCTTGATGGCAAACGTCACATTATTCGCCTCCAGAGCCAGGCGCAGTCGCCGGCTGATATCCGGTTTGCTGATGATGCCGTCGGTTAATGCCGCATCAAACAATGTTTTGCAATCATCCGGTTGTTCCTTGCCGACAAACCACAATTTGCGCGCTTCGCGCAGCACGGTGGATTCCTGGTTGTTGCGTCGCGATTGCAGGGCATAGCAGGTCAGCTCGATATCCTCGTTGCGCAAGTGCGGATATTCGGCATCGAACAGATCCCATTGCTGGTTTTTGCCGAGCACCTTGAGCCATTCGCCGCGCAACAGGTCTATCACCGGCGTGTCTTCGGGGCGGGACAGGAAGCTCTTTGCCGCGTTCTCGAGCGAAGTCGGGACAGGTTTCTGGTCTACTTTCTTCAGCGCCAGACTTAACTGGTAATAGCGGACGTACACCTCCAGCGGCGAATTTTTTAGCCGCTGGGCATAGCTTTCCAGTTTGACCGTATCTCCGGCGAGAAAGGCGTCGTGTGCAGCGAGAAAATCCGCATCACCCGTAAAGGGTACGCTGGTGGGTTCCCCGCCGCCTGCGCCAAGACCGGCCGAAGTCCGAGTGTCTGGCGGCGTCCCCTTTACGGGGGTTTGCGGCGACCCTCCCGCAGCCTGATCCGCCTGTGCAAGAGGGGTGACCAGCAACAAAAAATAAAGTAGGAACTTCATTGAAAACCATCATAAACCATACTCGTAAAGCATAGCACAACGCAAAGTTTGCCCTCGTTGGGAAAGAAATAAATAAAGACATTTTCTCCTGACCAACCCTATTGTTTCAGTTCGGTATTTGTGGTTCCGGCATTTTGTTGCAACAGGTTGACCGTGTCGGCTTCGAAAAGCGACTTCAATTGTTCCGTGGCCAGTTGGGAATTCTGGATCAGCTGCGCTTCGTCATGATGAACCGCATGCTGAATTTCAATCAACTTCTCGTCATGCTTCCTGAACAGGGTTGCAGCGCTCTCGGCTGTGGGAGCAGTGAATCCGAGGTTGATCAGGGCCTGCTGCGCGAATGCGATACTGCTCAGGAACGTCTCGCGGTAGATCATGGTGATACCGAGATCGCGCAATTGAAAGTGGTGGGTTCTGTTGCGTGCCCGCGCCAATATCGGGAGATCGGGGAAATGTTCGCGGACCAGCGCGGCGGTTTTCAGCGAGGCTTCCACGTCATCGATGGCGAGCACAAAAAGTTTGGCGCTGCCGGTTTTGGCCGAAATCAGCAGATCCAGCCGGGTGGCATCGCCGAAGTAAATCTTGCTGCCGAAGCGACGCACAAAATCCACTTGCTGGTAGTTCACTTCGATGGCCGTAAACGGTATCCCGCACATCCTCAATATGCGGGATACGACTTGTCCGACGCGGCCAAACCCGGCGATGATCACCGGGTTTCCCGGTCCGTCTATCACGTCATACTCGGGAGTGCCGGTACGATCCTGCCAGCGCTTGATGAGTCGGTCGTGTGCGACGAAAGACAGCGGGGCGAGCAGCAGCGAAACGGTCACGGCCATGATCAGCAGCTGTGAAGTTTCCAGGTCGAACACGCCCAATCCCGTTGCGGCGGCAAACAGCACAAAGGCGAACTCTCCGCCCTGGGCCAGCGCTACGGCAAGACGTTGTGCATGGATATTGTTTGCGCCGGTTGCGCGCGAAATGGCATACATCGCTACAAACTTGATCAGCATCATCGCCAGTGCCAACCCGAACAGGGTGAGCGGCTCGCTCCATACCAGGGTCAGGTTGGCACTCATGCCGACGGCGATGAAAAACAGGCCGAGCAGCAAGCCCTTGAATGGCTCGATGTCCGCTTCCAGCTCGTGCCGGAATTCGGAGTCGGCCAGCAAAACCCCGGCGAGGAATGCACCCAGCGACATGGACAGGCCGATCTTTTCCATGATCAGCGCTGTGCCGATCACCAACAACAGCGCGGCCGCGGTAAACACCTCGCGGCTCCGGTTGCGGGCGATGAATTTGAGCGCGGGGCGGATCAGCAGCCTGCTGCCGGCGACGAACACGGCGATCACCGCGATTCCCTTGACCGCGCCCAGCCATTGGCTTGCCCCGTACCCGGGCGTGGCAGACAACAACGGCAGTAACGCGAGCAAAGGTATGACGGCAAGATCCTGAAACAGCAGGATCGCAAAAGACTCCCGCCCATAGCGGGTCAGGAGCTGCCCGCGTTCGGACAATGAAGTCATGGCCAGCGCGGTGGACGACATTGCACATCCCAATCCGGTGATCAGCGCCGCCTGCCAGGAAAATCCGGCCGCCATGGCGATGGTCCCGATCACCACTTCCGTCAACGCCACTTGCGCGCCGCCCAGCCCGAATACCGAATTGCGCAAAGTCCACAAGCGCCGCGGCTCCAGCTCCAGGCCGATGAGGAACAGCAGCAGCACCACGCCGAATTCGGAAAACTTCAGGGTGGACTCGATGTCACCGATCAGTCCCAGACCCCACGGACCGATGATCATGCCGGATACCAGATAGCCCAGCACGGCACCAAGTTTCAGGCGCTGGAAGAGCGGCACGATGAGCACCGCGGTGAGCAGGAATATCGCGACTTGTTCGAGTAGATGCATGTCGTTCACCAAGGGCCGGACTGGCCTGGATAAAACCTGTTAGCGCGATCGTTTGATCGCCATGAATGCCGCGCGGTTACAGGCTACTGTTTTGGTTAAAACTCAGGAGCTGACCCTGCGGCAATAGCAGTAAACAAACTGCTGCACGTTACCGGACGGGGTGTGATGAGCTTCTTTTTCGTGCCTCAGCAGTTCGAATGATTCGCCAAACTCGTCATGCAATCCATCCGCGCTGTAACGCATGACCGGCAGGCCGCTGCATTGATCCGGGCCGTCGTCGGCAAAGGTGGAGACGATGACATGTCCGCCCGGCTTGACCGAATCAAACACCGCACGCACATAGGCGGCGCGCTCTTCCGGGGTGGTCAGGAAATGGAACACCGCGCGATCGTGCCAGACATCGAAGTAATTGGCGGGCAGATTCGCCCTGATGACATCGGCCTCGATCCACCGGACTTCGTCCGCCTTTGCACCCAGGCGTTTGCGCGCGGTTTCCAGCGCGGCGGCGGAAAGATCAAGCACGGACAGATTGGCATAGCCGTTCTCAAGCAGATCATCTACCAGCGTCGATGCGCCGCCGCCCACGTCTATGATGGCGGCATCGCGGTCCACACCGGTGCCCAGAATGAGGTTGAGAGAGCGATCGGCATGCGGTTGAAACCAGCTCACCGCATCGCTTGCCTTGCTTGTATAAATTTTTTCCCAATGATCTTTTGACTGCATGCCTGGCTCCTGTCAAAAAAAATCTGGCCACCACTCAAAGAAATCTAACCCCCGGCAAAAAATCTGGCCCCTGTCAAAAACGCATCTGATCCGGACTGCTGGTTCAAACCCAGTCTTTGGCGACCAGAAACTCGTCATACAGCTGCGCTTCGGCAGTGCCCTTTTCCGGATGCCAATCATAGCGCCATTTCACCAGCGGCGGCATGGACAGCAATATGGACTCGGTGCGGCCGTTGCTTTGCAGGCCGAAGATGGTGCCCCTGTCGATCACCAGGTTGAACTCGACGTAGCGGCCGCGCCGGTACAGCTGAAAATCCCGCTCGCGTTCGGTGTAAGAGGTGTTCATGCGGCGTTCCAGAATAGGCACATAGGCCGAAAGGAAGTGGTCCCCGACACTCTGCTGAACGGCAAATGCGGTATCGAAATCCGGCACGCTCAGATCGTCGAAAAAGATGCCACCGATGCCGCGCGGCTCGTTGCGATGCTTGATGAAGAAATACTCGTCGCACCATTTCTTGTATTTGGCATGCAGCTCCGCACCGAACGGCGTGAGCGAATTTTTGCAGGCCTGGTGGAAATGCACCGCGTCTTCGGCGAAACCGTAATACGGGGTCAGGTCCATGCCGCCGCCGAACCAGAACACCGGGGCAGCGCCGTCTTTCATCGCGACGAACATGCGCACGTTCATGTGCACCGTGGGCGCATAGGGATTGCGCGGATGAAACACCAGCGATACGCCCATCGCTTCCCAGCGGCAACCGGCGAGTTCGGGCCGGTGCGCGGTGGCGGAGGGCGGCATCTTGTCGCCCAGCACGTGGGAAAAAGCCACGCCGCCGCGTTCCAGCACGTT
>JBBRFZ010000033.1:0-23410 GCA_038241165.1 Burkholderiales bacterium
GGAAGCCGAACTTGAGCTGCGCTTCTTCCGCGCCGATGTTGAGCGCACGGAATACCTGGGATTGCACCGCCTCCTGATGGATACGCACCGAACCGCCGCCGATTTCCGAACCGTTCAGCGCGAGGTCGTAGGCCTTGGCCAGACAACGCCCGGGATCACTTTCCAGCAACGCGAGATGTTCGTCCTTGGGTGCGGTGAACGGGTGATGGCAGGCATTCCAGCGCTTGGCTTCCTCGTCGTATTCGAACATCGGAAAATCCACCACCCACACCGGTGCCCATTTTTTAGGGTCGAATAATTTTAAATCTTCGCCCATCGTATAACCGATTTTGGTGCGCAAAGCGCCCAGCGCGTCGTTGACCACTTTGGCTTTGTCCGCACCGAAGAAGATGATGTCGCCGTTCTGTGCGCCGGTACGGGCTATGATGGTTTTCAGTGCGGCTTCGTGCAGATTTTTTACGATCGGCGACTGCAGGCCGGCTTCATTGAGTTGCGTAATGTCGTTGACCTTGATGTACGCCAAACCCCTCGCGCCGTAGATGCTGACGAACTTGGTGCAATCATCAATCGTGCTACGCGAAATATCAGCACCGCCGCGCACACACAACGCCGCCACTCGGCCATCCGGTGAATTGGCTGGGCCGCTAAACACCTTGAACGGGACGTCCTTCACCGCGTCGGTGACATCGGTCAGTTCCAGCTCCACGCGCAGGTCGGGCTTGTCCGAACCGTAGCGCGCCATCGCTTCCGCGTGCGTGATGCGCGGAAACGGATTGGGCAGTTCCACATTCAGTGTTTCCTTGAAAATCTCGCGGATCATTTCTTCCATCAGTCCGGTGATCTGTGTCTCGGTCAGGAAAGAGGTTTCGATATCTACCTGAGTGAATTCCGGCTGACGGTCGGCACGCAAGTCCTCATCGCGGAAGCACTTGGTGATCTGGTAATAGCGATCGAAACCCGCCACCATCAATAATTGTTTGAACAACTGCGGCGATTGCGGCAGCGCGAAGAATTCGCCGGGATGCACCCGTGACGGCACCAGATAATCGCGTGCGCCTTCCGGTGTGGACTTGGTCAGCATCGGCGTTTCGATATCGATAAAACCGCGGCTGTCCAGGAAACGCCGGAACGCCATCGCCACTTTGTAGCGCAACATCATGTTCTTCTGCATCTGCGGGCGGCGCAAGTCGATCACCCTATGGGTCAAGCGCACGGTTTCGGACAGATTTTCGTCATCCAGTTGGAACGGGGGCGTCAGCGCGGTATTCAGCACCTCGATCTCGTGGCACAGTATTTCAATTCCGCCGCTGGTGATATTCGGGTTGGTCGTGCCTGCCGGACGGTGGCGCACTTTTCCGGTGATGCGCAATACAAACTCGCCGCGCACCGACTCCGCGATCTTGAACATCTCGGCACGGTCCGGATCACAGACGACCTGTGCCAGACCTTCACGGTCGCGCAGGTCGATGAAAATCACACCGCCGTGATCGCGGCAGCGATGCGCCCAGCCGCACAGGCTGACGGTTTGATCCAGTTGATCGGTGTTAAGCAGTCCGCAATAATGAGTTCGCATGTTTTGTTTCTATAAAAAAGTATTAAGATTTGTTTGCCTGGATATTGCGTTGGATGGCGCGAAATTTTCCGGTTTCGGAATCCGCCGCCACTCCCATCGAAACGATGGAGCGCAATGCCACGTCCACGGTCATATCCAGTGTGATGGTATCGGCTTTGCGCACAAAGAAATAAAATCCGTTCACCGGACTCGGTGTGGTGGGAATGAACACGGCCACGTATTCTTCGTCCAGTTTGTCGATCACCTCACCGGGTACGCTGGTCTGAAATGCCAGCGACCAAGCCTGCGGGTGGGGATAACGAACCAGCAGCACCTTGCGGAAAGAATTGCCGCTACCCGACAACAGCGTATCGCTGACCTGCTTTACTCCCTTGTAGATGCTGCCCACGAATGGAACGTGCAGCATTGCTCTTTCCCAATGTTCCCACAGATACTGGCCGAACACGTTGCGTATCAGCAAACCCGTCAAAAATACCACCGCCAGGGTCAGGATGATACCGAGGCCGGGAATGTGAATGCCCAGCACCCTGTCCGGTTGCCAAAAATCCGGCAACAGCAGCAGCGTCTGATCCATCGTGCTGATGGTCAGATCCAGCACCCACAGGGTGATGCCGAGCGGAACCCAGACCAACAGGCCGGTGATGAAGTATTTTTTCATGCGTTAAGAAGTGCCACTCGCCACAGGGGATGGAACGGTGCTTGCGGCAGGCGCAGGAACAACGTCAGCCTTGGCATCCGACTTGCCTGCACTTGGCTTCTGCGGGCCGTTCTTGAAGTCGGTAGCGTAATACCCGCTGCCCTTCAACTGAAAACCTGCAGCGGTCAGTTGTTTGGAAAATGTCTCTTTGCCGCATTCGGGACAAGTGCTGAGCGGCGCATCGCTCATTTTCTGCATCACATCTTTTTGCAAGCCGCAACTTGAGCAGCCATAAGTATAAATAGGCATAACGTCTCCCAGCAGGGTAATTTTCAAAGGTGCGCATTATACCCGAGCAAAGCGGGCAGGGCAGCCCGAGGTGACCGCTTTTTTGGCAAGCCGGGTGAATAAACTTCGGCCAATGAGGGGCCGGATTCAGTCCCGTTTGGCCGCTTTCAAATTCGAATCGGCGGATGCAACGGGAATCGGGCTGCTTACCATGCCACCAAACCGGTTGCCGGTCATTTCAGTTTTTCTGCCCCATAGCCAGGCCAAGGACAGGTATAATGCGCGCCACCCGCGCACAACCAATCAGCGTTGCGGTGTCTTTCTCTCACCCCGGATCATATCGATCTCTTAATTCGTCCGCCTCGATTGGTGCCGCTCTTGTGAGCGACAGGCTGTCACAGGAGCCATGCTTTGCCAAACAATGAAATCACCTTCGCCAGTTTGAATCTGGCACAACCCCTGATGCGTGCGATTGCCGATGCGGGATATACGAAACCCACCCCGGTACAAGCCCAGGCGATTCCGCTGGTATTGGCCGGCGGTGATTTGCTGGCCGGCGCGCAAACCGGTACCGGCAAGACTGCGGGGTTCACCCTGCCTATCCTGCATCTGCTCTCGGCCAAACCCGCTCAGAGTCCTCGCCCCGGACGTCCGCGCTGCCTGATTCTGGTGCCAACGCGCGAACTTGCCGCGCAGGTGGAAGAATCGGTACAGACCTATGGAAAATATCTGCCGTTGAAATCGATGGTGATGTTTGGCGGCGTGAACATCAATCCACAGATAAAGGTATTGCGGGGACAAATGGATATTCTGGTGGCCACGCCCGGACGACTGCTCGACCACGCAGGGCAAAAGACACTGGACCTTTCAGGTGTCGAAATCCTGGTGCTGGACGAAGCCGACCGCATGCTGGACATGGGCTTCATACGCGACATCAAAAAGATCCTCGCGCTGTTGCCAAAGCAGCGCCAGAACCTGTTGTTCTCCGCGACTTTCTCCGACGAGATCAAGACGCTTTCAGACGGGCTGCTGCATAATCCCGGCTATGTCGAAGTGGCACGCCGCAACTCCACTGTGGAGTTGATTTCGCAAAGCGCTCATTTGATACCACAACGCCTGAAGAGTCATTTGTTGTCGCACCTGATCAAGCATCATGACTGGAAGCAGGTGCTGGTGTTCACCCGTACCAAACACGGCGCAAACCGCCTGACCGAAAAATTGATCGCGGACGGTATTCCCGCCGCCGCGATACATGGCAACAAGAGCCAGCCGGCACGCACCAAAGCCCTGGCGCAATTCAAGGACGGTTCATTACCCGTGCTGGTCGCCACCGACATCGCCGCGCGCGGTCTGGACATCGACCAATTGCCGCATGTGGTGAATTTCGAATTGCCGAATGTGCCGGAAGATTACGTGCACCGTATCGGACGCACCGGACGCGCGGGTAGCAGCGGCGCGGCAATCTCGCTGGTGGACAAGGAAGAATTGCCGTTTCTAAGAGACATCGAGCGATTGATCAAACGCGAGATACCGGTAGTCGAAGTTGACAGCTTTGTGCCGCCCGCCAACCTACCCCCGGAAGCCCCGCGTCCGCCACGCCAGGCACATGGACAAAGACGTAATAACGGGCCGCGCAGCGCAGGAACAGCCAATCGCCAACAAACGCCTCGTGAGGGTCAAAATCAAAAGCAGCGTAATCCGCAACAGCGTGAGCAGCAACCGCGCACCGGCCAGCAACCAAAAAATGGCCCGCACCCAGCCAAGCCTCGCCCGCCACAAAAAACTGCAGAACAACAGCATTTGTCCGAAGCCGCGCGTCATCAGGCCATGCCGCAACCCGCCTTATTTTCGCCCAAGCCTGTCGCGCGACGGGGCCGCTAAAACCGGGCAGGATTATTGGCTTGCTGAAAACAGGGGCGCAAGGCGGTTATATTTTCCCCTGTCGTTTGCGTGAATAAACCGTCGACCGGCCATCCATCGTCAGGGTAATTTGGTCGCCGGCAAGCTGGTAGTAGATTGCGTTCGAGCTGCTATTTCCGCTGAGCTGTGTCATGCCGCCGTTGGAAACCGCGTAAAAATATCTCTTTCTCCGGAACCTGACGGTTCCGTTGCTCCGGAATATGACCGGGCCTTCCGCGCTGTACCAGCTCCCCCTCAGTGAACTCTCCGCTTTGGTGACCATCCCGTGAGATCGTTCTGCTGCAATACCACCAGCGGGCAGCCCTGTGAGCAACAACGCGGTCAACAGCAACAAGCATCGCGAAAAACTCATGATGGCCTCACCCATTTGACAGGTCCGTATACGATAAAAACGCAGGTATTTTTTTGTCAACGCGATTGGTTACGGCGATAGTATTTTCCACTTTCCCTGCTCCAGCCCCTCAAGGGTCCACTCACCGATCCGATGGCGGATCAGGCGTAGCGTGGGCAAACCGACGGCGGCGGTCATGCGCCGCACCTGGCGGTTTTTTCCCTCGCGGATAGCCAGCTCCAGCCAGCTGGTCGGGATATTTTTGCGCTCACGTATCGGGGGGTTGCGCGGCCACAGCCTGGCGGGCTCATCCATCAGGCGCACCTCGGCCGGCTGAGCGGTGAAATCCGGTAGCTGTACACCCCGCCGCAATCTTTCCAACCCGTTCTCGTCCGGCACGCCTTCAACCTGTACCCAATAGGTTTTCGGCAGCTTGTGTTTCGGATCGGTGATGCGATGCTGCAATGGGCCGTCATCGGTCAGCACCAGCAGTCCTTCGCTGTCGGTATCCAGACGCCCGGCGGGATAAAAATCCGGAACAGGGATATAATCAGCCAGCGTCGGATGCAGGCCATCGCGACTGAACTGGCAGATCACGCCAAACGGCTTGTTGAACAGCAGAATGCGTCCCATCGGGATTCCTGTTTAATTTGGAAACGATATTTTACCGCGTCCACTCTCCCTGAGCGCCAAACCATGTGTTGATTGCTTCCAGTAACCACTGACGGGTATCGTCTTCCTTCCGACGAATCAGATAAACCCCGGAGTACCAGCGGTCCATTGACGAACACCAACTTAAAGAGAAAAAATCATGACTAGCCATAAAATTATTTACACGATGGTTGATGAAGCGCCGGCACTGGCCACTTATTCTTTGCTTCCCATCGTTCAGGCCTTCACCAAGGCCGCCGGCGTTGCCGTCGAAACGAGGAATATTTCCCTGGCAGGCCGCATTCTCGCGAATTTTCCCGAAAACCTGACCGCGAACCAGAAGATCGCCGATGACCTGACCGAGTTGGGCCAGCTGACCCTGAAACCCGAAGCCAATATCATAAAACTGCCGAATATCAGCGCAACGCCACCACAACTTAAAGTGGCCATAAAGGAATTGCAGTCGCAGGGTTTCAACATTCCGGCTTATCCGGACGAACCTCAAACAGATGCCGAGAAAGCAATCAAGTCACGCTACGGCAAAGTGCTCGGCAGTGCCGTCAATCCGGTACTGCGGGAAGGAAACTCGGACCGCCGTGCGGCCCTTTCAGTCAAGAAATTCGCACAAAAACATCCGCACAGGATGGGGGCATGGGACGCTGACTCCAGGACCCATGTGGCACATATGAATAATGCGGATTTCTATGGCAACGAAAAATCCGTGACAGTTTCAGAGGCCGGGAATGTGCGTATCGAGTTTGTCGGCAGTGACGGCAAAACGACAGTACTGAAAGAAAAAACCCCGTTACAGGCGGGTGAAGTCATAGATGCCAGTGTAATGAGCCGCCGCGCCCTGCGTGCATTCTACGAGGAACAGATCGAAGACGCAAAAAAACAGGGTGTACTGTTGTCCTTGCACCTCAAGGCCACCATGATGAAGATCTCCGATCCGATCATGTTTGGCCATGCCGTTACCGTTTATTTCAAGGATGTTTTCGAGAAGCACGCGGCGGTGATCAGGGAATTGGGTGTCAACGTCAACAATGGCCTGGGGGATCTTCTCGCCAGGATTGCAAAACTGCCCGAAGCGAAACGCGCCGAGATCGAAGCAGATATCCAGGCCACTTACAAGACCCGGCCGGAACTGGCGATGGTGAATTCAGACAAGGGCATCACGAATCTGCATGTGTCGAGCAATATCATTGTCGATGCTTCAATGCCCGCCATGATTCGCGATTCGGGAAAAATGTGGGGAGTTGACGGAAAATTGCACGACACCAAAGCGATGATCCCCGATCGCTGCTATGCCCGTATTTACAGCGTTGTCATTGCGGACTGCAAAAAATATGGCGCGTTCGATCCCAAGACCATGGGCAGCGTTCCCAATGTCGGGCTGATGGCACAGCAAGCCGAGGAATACGGTTCTCACGACAAGACTTTTCAAATGAACGGCAACGGCACTATCCGTGTCGTGGATGCCGCCGGCAGCACGCTGCTGGAACAGCAGGTCGAACAAGGCGACATCTTCCGCATGTGCCAGGTAAAGGACGCGCCTATTCAGGACTGGGTCAAGCTGGCCGTTGCGCGCGTGCGCGCCACGGGTTCCCCCGCCATTTTCTGGCTGGACAAGAACCGGGCGCACGATGCGCAGATCATCCAGAAAGTGCAGCACTACCTCAAGGATCACGATACGAAAGGCATGGACATTCGCATCATGACGCCCGAAGACGCGATACAACTCTCGATTGAACGTATCCGCGCAGGCAAGGACACCATTTCTGTCACCGGTAACGTGCTGCGCGATTACCTCACCGACCTGTTCCCGATTCTTGAACTGGGTACCAGCGCAAAAATGCTGTCCATCGTACCGCTGATGAGTGGCGGGGGACTGTTCGAAACCGGCGCGGGCGGCTCGGCCCCGAAACATGTCCAGCAGTTCCAGCAAGAAGGATATTTGCGCTGGGATTCACTTGGCGAGTTTCTCGCCCTGGGAGCTTCGCTGGAACATCTCGGCCAGAAATTCAACAATGCAAAAGCCCGGGTACTCGCCGAGACGCTTGATCAGGCCAACAGCCTGATTCTGGAAAACAACAAGTCCCCCGCCCGCAAGGTGGGTGAAATTGATAACCGGGGCAGCCATTTCTATCTCGCCCTTTATTGGTCGCAGGCATTGGCCGCGCAGACGGGTGACAAGGATATTCAGGCGCGTTTCACTCCCCTGGCGAAAACGCTGGCGGACAACGAGGCAAAGATCAATGCGGAATTGATTGCAGCCCAGGGGAAACCGGTGGATATGGGAGGTTATTATCATCCCGATTTTGCGAAGACAGCCCGGGCCATGCGGCCCAGTGCTACATTGAATGCAGCGCTGGCTTCCATTGCCTGAAGACAGTGTGCCTGAAAAGCGCGACTTGCGGTTCCCCGGCGAACACCCTGCACAATAAACAAAAAGCCCGGCACTTGCGTGCCGGGCTCTATACCAACTCAGAAACCGGTTAAGGAGCCTGAATATTGGAAGCTTGCTTGCCTTTAGGACCCTGAACTACTTCGAAGGTGACCTTCTGGCCTTCTTTGAGTGACTTGAAGCCGCTCATGTTGATTGCTGAAAAGTGTGCGAACAGATCTTCGCTGCCATCATCGGGAGTGATGAAACCAAATCCCTTTGCATCGTTGAACCATTTAACTGTACCAGTTGCCATGTGATTACATCCTTACTTAAAAAACGGGGAACATCCCCGTGAACTGTTTGATTCCAAGATCGCACACGGCAAAACCAGTACTGCAGATACTTTGAGTCAAACACCAGCGCGCTTTTTACTACTGTTTTATTGATACCGTCAAGCGGTTTATAAAATATTTTTCAAGTGGGGTTGAAAAAGCATCTTTAATCATCAAATATAACGGCAAGGACAGTGTCGGAATATACATACGGGAATCTATGGCAACCAAACAACACAGCAGCGTGGTACTCGCGCCGGAACGCGCAAAAACAAAACCTCCCCGCATGTTCAAGGTGGTTTTGTTCAACGATGATTACACCACGATGGAATTTGTGATTGAGGTGTTGCAGTTGTTTTTCGCGCTGGGTATGGAACGCGCACTGCAAATCATGCTCAAAGTGCATAATGAAGGCTCGGCGGTATGCGGGGTCTATTCCCAGGATGTAGCCGAGACCAAAGTTACCCAGGTTACAGAGTTTGCAAAACAGCATGGACATCCGCTACGATGCGGTATGGAGGAAAACTGAAATGATTGCTCAAGAATTGGAAGTCAGCCTGCATCTGGCGTTCGTCGAAGCCCGCCAGAAGCGCCATGAGTTCATCACCGTCGAGCATCTGCTGCTCACCATGCTGGACAACGCCTCCGCTGCCCAGGTATTGCGTGCCTGCGGGGTTGACATAGAAGAGTTGCGTCTGGTGCTGACCGAGTTCATCACGACACATACCCCGGTCACACCCGGCGACCGCGAAGTGGATACCCAACCGACGGTCGGTTTCCAGCGCGTCATCCAGCGCGCCATACTTCATGTGCAATCCACCAACAAAAAAGAAGTCACCGGCGCCAATATTCTGGTTGCGCTGTTCGGCGAGAAGGACTCCCACGCGGTGTATTTTCTGACCCAGCGCAATGTAAGCCGTCTTGATGTGGTGAACTATATCGCCCACGGCATTGACAAGACACAGGCCGGTACCTCGACAAAACCGCAAAATGAGTCCGAGTCGGAACAGGAGCAAAGCAATGGCGAGGCATTAAAAAATTATACCCAGGACCTGAATGCACAGGCACTGGCAGGCAGGATCGACCCGCTTATCGGACGTGAAATTGAATTGGAGCGTGTCATTCAGACGCTATGCCGCCGCCGCAAGAACAACCCCCTGCTGGTCGGCGAAGCGGGGGTGGGCAAGACCGCCATCGCAGAAGGCCTGGCGCGGCGCATAGTGGAAAACGATGTGCCTGACGTTCTCAAGGACGCCCATGTTTACTCGCTCGACATGGGTGCACTGTTGGCCGGAACCAAGTATCGCGGTGACTTTGAGCAGCGTCTCAAGGCCGTGTTGAAAGAACTCAATGATGCCGCCCACGCGATCCTGTTCATAGACGAAATTCACACCATGATAGGTGCGGGTGCAGCTTCCGGCGGCACGATGGACGCCTCCAATCTGCTCAAGCCCGCGTTGTCGAACGGACAATTGAAATGTATCGGTGCGACCACCTATCAGGAATATCGGGGAATTTTCGAAAAAGATCATGCCTTGTCGCGGCGCTTCCAGAAGGTCGATGTGCCGGAACCCTCGGTCGAGCAAACCATATCAATCCTGCGCGGTCTGAAATCGCGCTTTGAAGAACATCACAGCGTCAAATACAGCGCGGCAGCGATCACCAGCGCCGCGGAGCTTTCCGCGCGCTTCATCAATGACCGTCACCTGCCGGACAAAGCGATCGACGTGCTGGATGAAGCCGGCGCTGCCCAACGCATCCTGCCGAAATCGAAACAAAAGAAAATTATCGGCAAACACGAGATTGAAGACATCATCGCCAAGATCGCGCGCATACCGACGCGCAGCGTTTCCTCCGATGATCGCAACACACTGAAGACCCTCGACCGTGATCTGAAAGCAGTGGTGTTCGGCCAGAACAAGGCAATCGATGCGCTGGCCACTGCCATTAAGATGTCGCGCAGCGGCTTGGGCAACCCGCAAAAACCCATTGGCAGCTTCCTGTTCTCCGGCCCGACCGGCGTCGGCAAGACCGAGGTGGCGCGGCAACTTGCCTATGCAATGGGCATGCCGCTGCACCGCTTTGATATGTCCGAATATATGGAACGCCACGCCGTGTCGCGCCTGATCGGTGCACCGCCCGGCTACGTGGGTTTCGACCAGGGCGGCTTGCTCACCGAAGCGATCAGCAAGCAGCCGCATGCCGTTCTGTTGCTGGATGAGATTGAAAAAGCACATCCGGATATATTCAACATCCTGCTGCAAGTAATGGATCACGGCACGCTCACCGATAATAACGGACGCAAGGCCGACTTCCGCAACGTGGTCATCATCATGACCACCAATGCCGGTTCGGAAGCCCTGAACAAGAGCCAGATCGGCTTTACACAGAGCAGTGCGAGTGGTGACGAATTGATGGACATCAAGCGCACCTTCACACCTGAATTTCGCAACCGTTTGGATGCCGTCATCTCCTTCGCGCCGCTGGATCACGAAGTTATCCTGCGTGTAGTAGACAAATTCCTGATGCAGCTTGAGGAACAATTGCACGAGAAGAAAGTAGAAATCGTGTTCACCGACGCGCTCAAAGATCATCTCGCAAAACAGGGTTTCGATCCGCTGATGGGCGCACGCCCGATGGCGCGGCTGATTCAGGACACCATACGCTCCGCACTGGCCGACGAACTCCTGTTCGGCAAATTGGCCAATGGCGGCCAGGTGACGGTTGATGTCGATGCGGTTGGCAAAGTCAAACTGGAGTTTGCCGAAGAAGCTGTAACCGCATAAATTGTAGTTAGCTAGGCATTACGCACCTCCACATGCAACCTCTGTCCGAGCTAATTTCAGACAAGCGAAAGACACTGGCTCGTAGATTAGAGCGAGAATGTCTCGGCTCAATCTCCGATCTACCCTATGAAAAATACCTTCGCACAGCACTCTGGCAAACAATACGTGACTGGGTTCTTGATCGCGATGGCGGGGTATGCACAATCTGCGAAGGAAACGCCAATGAAGTACACCATCACGACTATAACGAACCGACCATGTGGGGAGAAACATCAGACGGCCTGACCGCACTATGCGCCAGATGTCATCAGCTTATTGAGTTTAATGAGTTAAATCAAAAACGAAATAGCATATTGGATAAAAAACAAGTCTATGATGACCTTAAGAACCTCTATACCCAACTCAAATCTGAAAAATTACAGTGCACTATCAAGAAAACGTCCCGTCTGGACAGTACAACCATTCACATTCAATACAGCGGTAATGAAGGATTCCTTAAGTTTGTAAACCTTGCATTTGAAGCATATATCGGCACAATCCCTCACGAGTTCGAGTTCCATAAGGTAGCAAAGTGTCCGATGCCATTGAGTGCCGCAAAATTAGAACAAAAATCTGGATTGAAAATCAGATGCCGAGAAACCGACAAAGTAATTGCCATTATCAAAGCATCAAAAATTAGTATTACGTTGAAAACGTATACTGGTCATTCCATCCCTTTTGAGAGCAATTTGCTTTCCCACCTTGAAAAGAATTGTTACGCCAAGTTTGAGTACAATGAGTACAAATAGTAAGTAAGCGTAGGATGAGTTGAGCAAAGCGATACCCATCATTGCCAATCACTTCGTTGGGTATCGCTACGCTCCACCCAACCTACACACTGAATGTCATCCTCCACCCAATATCGCGGGCGCTTTGCACCTTCTCCCACCGGCCCATTGCACTTCGGCTCGTTAGTTGCTGCCATCGGCAGTTATCTTGATGCTAAATATCGCCAGGGAAAGTGGCTGGTACGCATTGAAGACCTCGACACACCGCGCACCGTCAGTGGCGCGGCATCCAATATTCTCGGCATTCTGGAAGCTTATGGCCTGCATTGGGATGATGACGTCATTTACCAAAGCCGACGCACGCCCACTTATGAAGCAGCATTTCAACAATTGAAAGATGTCGGCGCGGTGTATCCCTGCACTTGCAGCCGCAAGGAGATCGCAGACTCGGCGTTACAGCACGGCGGAGAGCTGATCTATCCCGGCACCTGTCGGAATGGCGTAGCGCAAGGCAAAGATCCACGGGCATGGCGAGTGCGGGTCAACGATACACGTATCGCCTTCAATGACAGGATGCAGGGGAACATCGCACAGAACCTGGCAACCGAGGTGGGTGATTTTGTCGTATTGCGCGCCGACGGATTGTTTGCATACCAGCTTGCTGTCGTGGTGGACGATGCCGCTCAGGGGATTACAGATGTGGTTCGCGGTGCTGACCTGCTCTACTCCACGCCGCGCCAGATCTATTTGCAGCAACTGCTCGGCCTGACCAGCCCAACCTATATGCACCTGCCGGTGGCGGTGAATGCACAGGGGCAAAAACTCAGCAAACAAAACCTTACCCGGCCTGTCGATAAGAACAACGCGGTTGCCACACTTTTTGATGTGCTGGTATTTTTGCGCCAGCAACCGCCTGCCGAGTTACGGCTGGGCACCGTCGGACAGGTACTGGATTGGGCGATTGCCAATTGGCAGACGAAGGTGTTATCGAACTACCGGCAGCATCCTGTTTAAATCAACTCGTTACCAATTTTCGCACCACATCAGCGATACGCTGTGCGGATTGTTCCACCAAATGCCGGTCCTCCCCTTCGACCATCACCCGCAACAGCGGCTCGGTACCGGACGGGCGCAACAGCACGCGTCCTTTGCCGTTCATGGCCTGTTCGGCGTCCGATACCGCCGATTTAACCTGGTTGTGATCGAGACAATCAACACCCCTGGCTACCCGCACATTGATCAGCACCTGCGGGTACATATGCAAATCTCCCGCCGCTTCCGCGAGACTCTGCCCCTGGTCACGCAATGCATAAAGCACTTGCAGCGCGGAGATGATGCCGTCGCCGGTGCTGTGCTTGTCCAGACAGATGATATGTCCGGAATTTTCCCCGCCCAGCTGCCAGCCCTGTTGCTGCATCAATTCCATCACGTAGCGATCTCCCACTTTGGCGCGCTTGAAGGGAATGCCAAGCTTCTGCATGGCGTGTTCGAACGCCAGGTTGGTCATCAGCGTGCCTGCCACACCGCCCTGCATTTTTCCCAGCGCCTGACGATGTTTTGCGATCACATACAGCAACTGGTCGCCGTCATAGAGCTTGCCAGCACTGCCCGCCATCACCAGCCGGTCGCCGTCGCCATCCAGCGCGATACCGATATCGGCGCTGTGCTCGATCACCGCCCTGCACAAATTATCCGGTGCCGTCGCGCCATAACCGTCATTGATATTTCTGCCGTCCGGTTGCGCGCCGATAGCGATAACATCGGCGCCAAGTTCGTGAAATACATGCCGGGCGATGTGGTAAGTCGCGCCATGCGCGCTGTCCACCACGACCTTCAGCCCACGCAGATCCATCTCGGAGGGGAATGTGCTCTTGCAAAACTCGATATAGCGACCGGCCGCATCATCGATACGTTTGGCTTTACCCAGCCCGTCCGAGGAGTTGGTATGCATTTCATCATCCAGTGCCGCCTCGATGGCGCGCTCGGTTTCGTCAGGCAACTTGGCACCATGAGCCGAGAAAAACTTGATGCCATTATCCTCGAACGGATTGTGCGACGCCGAAATCACGATGCCTGCCTGCAGGCGCAACGCGCGGGTCAGATAGGCCACGGCCGGGGTTGGCACCGGGCCGGCCAGATACACATCGATTCCGGCCGCGATCAAACCGGCCTCCAGAGCCGATTCCAGCATGTAGCCGGAAATGCGTGTGTCCTTGCCGATCAAAACACCCGTTCGTTCGCCGGACGTGTCAGCCATTTTTGCAAGCACCTTGCCTGCCGCATACCCCAGATGCATGACGAATTGCGGCGTGATCGGATGTTCTCCCACACGTCCGCGTACACCGTCGGTACCGAAATATTTTCTGCTCACTTTGTACCCTAAATTTCACCAAAAGACATTTGCCACAGAGTACACAGAGACCACAGAGAAAAACAACAAATTCACTTTATATTTATTCGTTGACTGTTCACAGCAGCTGCTTTCTCTGTGTCCTCTGTGATCTCTGTGGCTATGTACTTACGAATTTACTGCTCTCAAAATTTTCAACGCATCCACTGTCGCGCGTACATCATGCACGCGCACGATGTTCGCTCCGCGCTGCACCGCAATCAATGCCGCAGCCACACTGGCCGGCAGACGCTGTGCCACATCCTGCCCGGTCAAAGTTCCCAGCATGGACTTGCGCGATAACCCCGCCATTACCGAAACGCCTAACCTGGTCAGCACTTCCAATTCGCGCAACAGAGCGAGATTATGCGCCAAGGTCTTGCCAAAACCAAAGCCCGGATCGATCACGATACGATCACGTTGAATGCCCGCCGCTTCGGCAGCAGCGATGCGTTCACCCAGAAACGAACCGACTTCGGCCACTACATTCTGATAAACGGGTTGTTTCTGCATGGTTTGCGGGTTGCCCTGTTTATGCATCAGGCACACGGCGGCATGGCTGGCGGCTACCGCATTCATTGCAACAGCATCCTGCAGCGCGTTAATGTCGTTGACCATTTGTGCGCCCGCGGCGATCGCTG
This sequence comes from Burkholderiales bacterium, assembly GCA_038241165.1. Lineage (GTDB taxonomy): Bacteria > Pseudomonadota > Gammaproteobacteria > Burkholderiales > Gallionellaceae > Gallionella. Next base: position 14,702 of record JBBRFZ010000033.1, read on the forward strand.
CCAGCATCACTTCAGGCTTGAAAGTGTCGATCGAGACAGGCACACCCGCATCGCGCAATGCCTCGATGACCGGCAACACCCGATCCATTTCTTCCTGGATGCTGACCGGTCTGGCGCCGGGTCGAGTGGACTCACCACCGATATCAAGTATGTCCGCGCCCTCGGCAATCAGTTGTTGCGCATACGCCAGTGCGGCATCGCGCTGAAGATGTTTCCCGCCATCTGAAAAGGAATCGGGCGTGATGTTGACGATGCCCATGACTAGAGGCCGGGACATTTCGAATCGATAGCTGCCGCAACGGAGATACATTCAAGACAAGACGCAAGGCTCAAGATGCAAGATGCAAGGCAAACCGGAGATCTCTTGTATCTTGTGACTTGTACCTTGCACCTGTATTAAGTTTCCTGCGCGGGTTGCGTAGGTGTGGCGGTCGGCGCAGGCGCAGTCGGAGCCTGATCCTGTGGAGGCTGAGCCTGGCTGCTCGGTGCAGGCGGCTTGGGCGGACGCGGCGGATTTCCGGCCATGATGTCGTTGATCTGGTCTGCATCGATTGTTTCCCATTCCAGCAATGCCTTGGTCATTGCCTCGATCTTGTCGCGATTGCTTTCGATCAAACCGCGCGCCAGCGCGTATTGCTGGTCGATGATACGGCGAATCTCGGCATCCACCTGCTGCATGGTTGCTTCGGAAATATTCTTGTGCGTGGTTACAGAACGACCCAGGAAAACTTCACCCTCGTTTTCGCCATACACCATGGTCCCGAGCGCATCAGACATCCCCCACTGGGTCACCATGCTTCGCGCCATGGCGGTGGCACGTTCGAAATCGTTGGAAGCGCCGGTGGTCATCTGGTGCATGAAAATCTCTTCGGCGATACGGCCGCCGAACAACACCGCGATGGTATCGAGTATGCGGTTCTTGTCCATGCTGTAGCGGTCTTCCGACGGCAATTGCATGGTCAATCCCAGCGCACGGCCGCGCGGAATGATGGTCACCTTGTGCACCGGATCGGTCTTGGGCAACAGCTTGGCGACCACCGCATGGCCGGATTCGTGGTAGGCTGTATTGCGGCGTTCTTCCTCGGGCATCACCATGGAACGGCGTTCCGCGCCCATCATGATCTTGTCCTTGGCAGACTCGAAATCATCCATCTCGACAAAACGCTTGCCGCGTCGCGCTGCGAACAATGCAGCCTCGTTGACCAGATTCGCCAGGTCGGCACCGGACATGCCCGGTGTGCCGCGCGCCAGAATATCTACCTTTACGTCCTGGGCTACCGGCACCTTGCGCATGTGCACCATCAGAATCTGTTCGCGGCCGCGAATATCCGGCAACGGCACCACCACCTGACGATCAAAACGGCCGGGACGCAACAGCGCCGAATCCAGCACATCGGGACGATTGGTTGCAGCGATCACGATCACACCGCTGGCACCTTCAAAACCGTCCATCTCCACCAGCAGCGCGTTCAATGTCTGCTCGCGCTCGTCATTGCCACCACCCAGTCCCGCGCCGCGTTGCCGGCCCACCGCATCGATTTCGTCGATGAACACGATGCACGGCGCCTGTTTCTTGGCCTGCTCGAACATATCGCGCACACGCGCGGCACCCACTCCGACGAACATTTCCACGAAGTCCGAACCGGAGATCGAAAAGAACGGTACTTTGGCTTCACCGGCGATCGCTTTCGCCAGCAACGTTTTACCGGTACCCGGGTTGCCCACCAACAGCACACCGCGCGGGATGCGCCCGCCGAGATTCTGGAATTTGGACGGATCGCGCAGGAAATCGACCAGTTCGGACACTTCTTCCTTGGCTTCGTCGCAGCCCGCCACATCCGCAAACGTGAAGCGTTCCTTGCTTTCATCCAGCATGCGCGCGCGCGATTTGCCGAACGAGAATGCGCCGCCCTTGCCGCCGCCCTGCATCTGGCGCATGAAGAACACCCACACGGCAATCAGCAGGATCATCGGGAACCACGACACAAAAATATTCATCAGGAAGGACGGTTCTTCCTCGGGCTTGGCCTGAACGTTTACGCCGTTTTTCAGCAGATCGGAAACCATCCACAAATCGCTGGGCGCATAGCTGATTATCTGCTTGCCATCAGTGGTGGTTGCCTTCAGTTTGCGGCCTTCGATGACCACCTTGCTGATATGTCCCTGCTTAACCTGATCGAGGAATTGCGAATAGTCAAGCTGCGACTGGGAAGTCACTTGCTGGTGGGTATTGAATTGATTGAATACGGTCATCAGCACCAGCGCGACGACCATCCAGACTGCAACGCTCTTAAAGTTATTCAAGATTACTCCTTAAATCGGCGCACAAGGGCTGCCGAGGTTGTTCATTAAACTATGTATTACCCTATTTCTCAAGCTTTCCACTACCCAACAAATAAAGTTCGCTGCTGCGATCGCGTGATGCCTTGGGCTTGCGCGATACCACCCGTGTGAATCGACTGCGCATAAACTTGTAAAAGTCCTCGAATCCCTCGCCCTGGAAGACCTTGACCAGAAAGCAGCCGTCCGATTTCAGGTGTTCAAGCGCGAAATCCATCGCCAACTCCGCCAGATGCATGGCACGCGCCTGGTCTGCCGAGACCACGCCAGACATATTGGGTGCCATATCGGAAATTACAAGCCCCACCGGCTTGCCCTGCAATAAAGCCTCCAACTGCCCAAGCACGGCGTCCTCGCGGAAGTCACCCTGGATGAATTCCACCCCTGCCATGGGGGCCAGCGGCAGCAGATCCAGCGCGATCACCTTGCCGCCGCGACCCACTTTGGCGGCAGACACCTGCGACCAACCGCCCGGCGTCGCACCCAGATCCACCACCACGGTGCCTGGCTTGAGCAAATGATCCTTTGCGTCGATCTCCAGCAGCTTGTATGCCGCGCGCGAGCGGTAGCCGTCCTTCTGGGCAAGTTGCACAAAAGGGTCGTTGACATGCTCGCGCATCCATTGTTTGCTGGTCTTGGAAGGCTTCATCGTTTAGAATCCCCGCCCTCTATCTGAAAGTTCATCATGTTATCGCTTACCGTATCCGAACGCCTTGCCCTCAAAGGCCGCGCTCATGCCCTCAGTCCGACGGTAATCATAGGCAACGCGGGCTTGACCGAATCGGTGCTGAAAGAAATCGCACTGACCCTGAAAACTCATGAGCTCATCAAAATTCGCGTAATGAGCGATGATCGTGTGCTACGCGGGAGCATGCTGGAAACGATCTGCACCCAATTGGATGCCGCAGCTGTGCAACACATAGGCAAGATTCTGGTGATCTACAAACCCAACCCGGAAGCCCACCTGATCGAGATCAAGAAAATGCCGCGTCACAAGGGCAAGAAACCGCTCACCAAGAAACAGTTAAGTAGCAAAACCTAAGATAAGGGTAAAGGGAGAAGAGGGAAGGGTAAAAACATCTCTCAGAATATGTGGTAAGAGTTCTTACCCTTATCCCTTCCCTCTTGCCCCTTCCCCGCTCTTAAATATATTGGACTTCAACGACTGCATATTCCCTCACCCCACCCGGCGCCTGCACCTCTGCGATGTCGCCGCTATACTTGCCGATCAACGCACGTGCGATGGGGGAGCTGATAGAAACTTTTCTGTGCCTGATGTCCGCCTCGTCATCACCGACGATCTGGTAGGTAACGACATCGCCATTGTTCACGTCTTCCAGTATCACGGTCGAACCGAACACACAGCGCCCATCGGCGTTAAGTGACTTGGGGTCAATGATCTGCGCACTGCCCAGCTTGAATTCAAGCTCGACGATGCGACCCTCGACAAACGACTGCTTTTCCTTGGCGGCATCGTATTCTGCATTTTCAGACAGGTCACCCTGCGCGCGCGCTTCAGAAATGGCGTTGATCACCCTGGGACGCTCTACCGTCTTGAGATTAAGCAACTCTTCGCGCAATTTTTCTGCGCCCAATACGGTTAACGGGATTTTGCTCATATTGAAACTCTCTTAATCGTTGGTAATCAGTGTCAGACGTTAGTTGGTTGTCGCTACATGTTGCTTTTAACCAAAGACTAAATGCCGACGACCGGCCTTTTGTGCTGACTCTGCAAATCATATATGCTCAGTGCGGTCAAATGCTGCATCCCGACACAAGCGGCGCGAGCTCCTGCCAGCGTAGTGTAATACGTTACCCGCCCTTGCAAGGCCACGTGCCTGATAGAATAGGAGTCGCGCATCACGGACGGCTTGCTGTCCACCGTGTTGATGATCAGGCTGACTTCGCCATTCTTGATCATGTCCACCACATGCGGACGGCCCTCGGCGACTTTGTTTACCACATCCACCGCAATGCCCGCCGCACTGATCACCGCCGCCGTGCCCCGCGTTGCCCGCAGGGTAAACCCGAGTTGCACCAGCGAACGGGCGATTTCCACCACCCCGGATTTATCGGCTTCCCGCACGCTGATGAATACTTTACCATCTTTTGGCAGCTTCACACTGGCTGCCAGTTGCGATTTTACAAAAGCTTCGGCGAAAGTATCACCCACACCCATCACTTCGCCGGTGGACTTCATCTCCGGCCCGAGGATGGTATCCACGCCGGGAAACTTGATGAACGGGAACACGGCTTCTTTCACCGAGTAATACGGCGGGATCACCTCGCGGGTGATCCCCTGCTGTGCCAGGCTTTGTCCGGCCATGCAACGGGCGGCGATTTTCGCCAACGGCATACCGGTCGCCTTGGACACGAACGGCACGGTACGGGACGCGCGCGGATTCACTTCCAGCACATACACCGTTTCGCCCTGTATCGCGAACTGCACATTCATCAGCCCGACCACATTGAGCATTTTCGCCATTGCGACGGTCTGGCGGCGCAGTTCGTCCTGCAATGCCTTCGACAGGCTGAACGGCGGCAACGAACACGCCGAATCGCCGGAATGTACACCTGCCTGTTCGACGTGCTCCATGATGCCGCCGATGATCACATCCTTGCCGTCGGATACCGCATCCACATCCACCTCGATCGCATCATCCAGAAAGCGGTCCAGCAGGATCGGCATGCGCTCCGGATAGGTGACGGACATTTCCTGCGCATCGCGCATGTAGCGTTCCAGATCGGCCTGTTCATGGATGATTTCCATGGCACGTCCGCCCAGCACGTTGGAAGGACGCATCACCAGCGGATAACCGATTTCCGCGACGCCGGCAGCGCCTTCTTCGACTGTGCATGCGGTACGATTGGGTGGCTGCTTCAAATTCAGCTTGTGCAGCATTTGCTGAAAGCGCGCACGGTCTTCCGCGCAGTCGATCATGTCCGGCGAGGTGCCGATGATGGGCACGCCGTTCTTTTCCAGTCCGTGTGCCAGACTCAGCGGCGTCTGCCCGCCAAACTGCACGATTACGCCAATGGGGTTCTCCACCGCCACCACTTCCAGCACATCTTCCAGCGTCAGCGGTTCGAAATACAAACGGTCCGACGTGTCATAGTCTGTGGATACGGTTTCCGGATTGCAGTTGACCATGATGGTCTCATAACCGTCTTCGCGCATCGCCAGCGCGGCATGCACACAGCAATAATCGAATTCGATACCCTGCCCGATACGATTCGGTCCGCCGCCCAACACCATGATCTTCTTGTTGGCGGTCGGCCGCGATTCGCATTCCTCCTCGTAGGTGGAATACATATAGGCGGTGTTGGTGGAGAATTCCGCCGCGCAGGTATCGACACGCTTGTAAACCGGGCGTACACCCAGCGCATGGCGGTAGGCACGCATCGCGCCGGTATCGGTGCCCAGCAACACTGCCAGTCGCGCATCGGCAAAACCGCTGCGTTTCAAGACACGCAATTCGTCCGCTTTCAGGCTTTCCAGCGTGCGGCCCGCCAGTGATTTTTCCTGACGCAACAGGTCTTCGATCTGCACCAGAAACCACGGATCGATCTTGCTCAGCGCGAACACCTCATCCACGCTCATACCGAGACGGAAGGCATCGCCCACTGCCCAAATGCGGTCCGGTCCGGGACTGCCGAGTTCGGCGGCAATCTCATCGAGGTCGGTGTATTTTTCATCCAATCCGTTTACGCCGACTTCCAGGCCGCGCAGGGCTTTCTGGAACGACTCCTGGAAAGTCCGGCCTATCGCCATCACCTCGCCCACAGATTTCATCTGCGTGGTCAGGCGGCTGTTGGCCTGCGGGAATTTTTCGAACGCAAAGCGCGGAATCTTGGTCACCACATAATCGATGCTCGGCTCGAACGAAGCCGGTGTCGCACCGCCGGTAATATCGTTCTTCAACTCGTCCAGCGTATAGCCCACCGCCAGCTTGGCGGCAATCTTCGCGATCGGGAAACCGGTCGCCTTGGAAGCCAGCGCCGAAGATCGGGACACGCGCGGGTTCATCTCGATCACCACCATGCGCCCATCGTCCGGGTTGATCGCAAACTGCACGTTGGAGCCGCCGGTATCCACGCCGATCTCGCGCAGCACCGCGATTGATGCATCGCGCATGATCTGATATTCCTTGTCGGTCAGCGTCTGCGCCGGCGCGACGGTGATCGAGTCACCGGTATGCACGCCCATCGGGTCGAGATTTTCGATCGAACAGATGATGATGCAATTGTCGGCGTGATCGCGCACCACCTCCATCTCGAACTCTTTCCAGCCGAGCAGCGATTCCTCGATCAGCAACTCCTTGGTCGGAGATGCTTCCAGGCCGCGCTCGCAAATCTCGACGAATTCCTCGCGGTTGTAGGCGATGCCGCCACCGCTGCCGCCCATTGTGAAGGAAGGACGAATCACGGTCGGATAGCCCATCACCTGTTGCACCTGCAATGCTTCCTCCATGCTGTGCGCAATCGCGGAACGGGCCGATGCCAGACCGATCTTGGTCATGGCCTGCTTGAACTTTTCGCGGTCTTCGGCCTTGTCGATCGCATCACGCGACGCGCCTATCATCTCGACGTCGTATTTTTCCAGCACGCCGTGCTTGGCCAGGTCCAGTGCGCAGTTCAGCGCGGTCTGCCCGCCCATGGTCGGCAGGATTGCATCCGGCTTCTCCCTGGCGATGATCTTCTCCACGATCTGCCAGGTGATAGGCTCGATGTAAGTCGCATCGGCCATCTCCGGATCGGTCATGATCGTGGCGGGGTTCGAGTTCACCAGAACAACGCGATACCCTTCCTCGCGTAGCGCCTTGCAGGCCTGTGCGCCGGAATAATCGAACTCGCACGCCTGCCCGATGACGATAGGGCCGGCGCCAATGATCAGGATACTTTTTATGTCGGTTCTTTTAGCCATAATCTTTTAGCCACAGAGTTCACAGAGAACACCGAGAAGAGCGCAAAAAGCTCTGTGATCTCTGTGTTCTCTGTGGCTCAGCTTTTACTTTTCTCCATCATCGCAACGAAGCGATCAAACAAATAATCCACATCATGCGGACCCGGACTAGCTTCGGGGTGCCCCTGGAAGCAGAACGCGGGTTTGTCGGTCAACTCAAAACCTTGCAGCGTGCCGTCGAACAACGATATATGCGTGACGCGCACATTCTTCGGCAACGTCTTGGCGTCCACCGCAAAACCGTGGTTCTGGCTGGTAATCATCACGCGCCCGGTCTGTGTGTCCTGCACCGGATGATTCGCGCCACGATGACCGAACTTCATTTTCACGGTCTTCCCGCCCAAGGCCAAACCCATGATCTGGTGGCCGAGACAGATGCCGAACAACGGCACGCCTGACTCGATAAATTTTTTCGTCGCCGCGATCGCGTAATCGCACGGCTCTGGATCGCCGGGCCCGTTGGACAGAAACACGCCGTCCGGCTCCAATGCCAGCACATCCTGCGCGGTGGTCTGCGCGGGCACCACGGTGATGCGGCAACCCCGCTCGGCCAGTATGCGCAAAATATTCCGCTTCACGCCGAAGTCGTAAGCCACCACATGGAATTTCGACTGTTCGGTCTCCGGATAGCCGACACCCAGCTCCCATTCACGCTGTGTCCAGCCATAGGATTTCGGGCAGGTCACCTCTTTGGCCAGGTCCATACCCTCCAATCCGGTAAATCCGCGTGCCGCTGCCAGAGCTGCAACCTCATCCGTACCGGTCGCAATACAGCCGTTCTGCGCACCCTTCTCGCGCAGGATGCGTGTCAGCTTGCGCGTATCGATCCCTGCGATCGCCACCACACTGTTGGCTTTCAGGTAATCAGGCAACGATTGCTTGCTGCGAAAATTGCTCACCGTCATCGACAGGTCGCGGATGACCAGGCCACTGGCAAACACCTGGCGCGACTCGACATCCTCGTGATTCACCCCGACGTTGCCGATATGCGGACAGGTCAGCGTCACGATCTGCTTGCAATAGGATGGGTCGGTGAGAATTTCCTGATAGCCGGTCATCGCAGTGTTGAACACCACCTCGCCGACGCTGCTGCCGTTTGCCCCGATGGAAATGCCGCGAAATACCGTTCCATCGGCTAAAACTAAGATGGCTGGCTTCGTCTGCGACACAAAATGCTCCCGAGAGGTATGACATGAAGAAGCGGGAAGAACCGATCAGTTCAACCCGCTTTTGGTTGGCTCGCATTATAGCCGAATGCAGTGGCGGTATCAAATCGAAGCCGGGTGCACTGATGGCTGTGGCGAATGTGGTGTAGGAGCGGGCCATGCCCGCGACAAATATATCCCGTTCGCCCTGAGCTTGTCTAAGGGTCGGGGGCATGGCCCGCTCCTTGTATGATCCAAAGC
>JBBRFZ010000034.1:0-22903 GCA_038241165.1 Burkholderiales bacterium
TAATTCCATTTCTAATTTAACAGTGCTTTAATAATCCACGGCCAAGCAACGATGGAATGGACTCGTTGGTGATCTGTTTCCATGTCGCGCAAGGCATTTTTCAAGTGTATTTCCAACGCATCAATACTGTCGAACACACGGTTGTGAAATGACTTCTCGCGCAATTCATCCCACAGATGCTCCACCGGGTTCAACTCGGGCGAATACGGCGGCAGCTTGAGCAGGCGCAAGTTCGCAGGTAATACGAGTTCATGGCTTGGGTGCCAACCCGCACCGCCCAGCACCATCACGATCCGCTCAATCCGCTCAATGGGATACCGCAAGGCGACTTCTTCAAGGAACAACTACATGCATTCGCCGTTGACATGCGGCAGAACCAAGGTGTCCAGTTGCCCGTCCGACACCGAGACCGCCGCATAAGCGTAGGTGTATTCCTGCGTGACCATCGCCTTGACCATGGGTCGGAATGGCATGGGACACCAGCACTGACGCGTATCGGAGATGCGCCCGAACCTCGCTTCGTCCTGAAACATCAGGCAGATCGGCCCTTCCGCTTGCCACTCACTATCAGCACTCCGCCAGACTTGGCCTCCTCAATGAACGGCGCCAATAATTTCGCCTCGTCTTCTGGGGTCAGGTTTTGCCGCGGTCGATGCCCGGATTTCGAATCAGGTTCAATCACTTCGCCACGCGCAAAACGGGTGCGTAATTTGCAGGCCCAGCTAACAGATATCCCCAGCACATCTGCTGTCTGCTCCAGTGATAGGCCATATGACAGGGGTAATATTACTGCCTGCGCTTGTCGCAACTGTTCCACTGTCCTTGCCTGGATCAACTGATCTCTCGCCTGCTCCAGCACCTCATGCCCTCCTGCCGTCATGCCCATCGGAACACCTCACTCAGTAGTTAGATGGTATTATTATGGCATTATTAATATGGAATTTGAATAAGTTCTCTCCAGCACCACGAACGCGACGATCATGCTGCGCTCATCGCTGATGGAAAGGTGGTGTCCGGTAATGCCGAGTCCGGCAAGGTGGGCGCGCAGCACGTCGTCGAAATTCAGAGACGGTTTGCCGAGGTCATCATGTGTGATGCTGATGCGGCGCAGGCTGACCGGGTTGCGCAATCCGCTGCCGACCGCCTTGGCGAAAGCTTCCTTGGCCGCGAAGCGCTTCGCGATGAAGCGCGTGGGATCGGCGTGACCGAGGTATTCCGGCAACTCGCCCTCGCTGAGCATGTGCCCGGCAAGACGCTCCCCATAGCGCGCAAACAATTTCTTGAAACGCGCAAGCTCGACCAAGTCGGTACCAATCCCGAAGATCACTGTTGTCCCGCCAACAGCGCTTTCATTTTTCTGATCGCCGCCTCCAGGCCAATGAACAGCGACTCGGCAATGATGGCGTGACCGATGTTGAGTTCGACCAGATGTGGAATGGCAACGATGGGTTGCACGTTGTGGTAATTCAGTCCGTGCCCGGCATTTACCTGCAGTCCTTGTGTATGTGCGTGTTCTGCCGCGCTACGGATGCGTTGCAATTCATGATCATGCTCGGGCACACTGTCCGCATTGGCATATTTTCCGGTGTGCAATTCCACCACCGGCGCTCCGGTGCGGCGCGCCGCATCGATCTGCTTTGCATCCGGATCGATGAACAGGGACACACGAATGCCCGCTTCTGCACAGCGCGCGCAGGCCGCCTTGATGGTATCGAAATAGCGCGCCACGTCCAACCCGCCTTCTGTAGTCAGCTCTTCGCGGCGCTCCGGAACCAGACACAGATCGTGCGGCCTGGTTCGCAGCGCGATTTTGATCATTTCGTCGGTAACGGCACTTTCCAGGTTCATGCGCGTCTGCAGCATGTCGCGCAACACCTCTACATCGCGGTCCTGGATGTGACGGCGGTCTTCGCGCAGGTGCAGCGTGATCGCATCGACGCCTGCGGATTCGGCCAGCAGCGCCGCACGTACCACATTGGGATAACGCGCGCCGCGCACCTGGCGCAGCGTGGCGACATGGTCGATATTGAGTCCCAATTTGATCATAAACACCTCCCAAAATCCATTTCTCGAGCGCATCGCGGCGTTGCACTAAAAGTACGCAATCCGCTATCCATCAGGCTGGATGCGGAATTGTCAGCGCGGTGCTCGCTCTCTCGCCTATCTAGTTGATATGTCTCATTCGCTGTACTTCGTGCGCCTTGCGCTGTCGGCGCGATACGGTGGGGCGTAGCCCTCCAGTGCGGGAACGCCGAACAACAGGCCTGCCCACCCCCAATGCTTCGCATCGCCGTGTCCAGCCTGTCATCCCGAAATTCTGAATTTTGGTGGGTGTTCATAATTTCTGTAACTCCTTAATCAGTTCCCGGGTGTGTAATATCTTGCCGCCGAGATGATGGTTGAGCAATATGCGCATCAACTGCTTGCTCTGCTGCGCGGTGGCCGGGTCGGAGTACTCATCCGCCGCCATGTCCAGCAAGGTTTTGCCGAGTACCGGGAAACCGGCGCCACCATCTCCGTCATCCGGCCCGCCGTCATCTTGCAACGGGCCCCGTTCAACGGCATAACGATAGCAGAGTTCTGCCTGTATCGGTTTGGCACTGCCGGCTTCACGATCCAGCACCAGCGCATAGCCCAGCTCCTGTAGCAGGTGCTTTTCAAAACAGCGCAGCGTGGCGGCATGATCGGTTTCGTGCGCCAAACGGTACAGCGTGGCGCGGTAGTAGTCGAATAGCTGCTCGTGCGGATCATCGCGTGCCAGCAGGTTGAGCAGCAGCTCGTTCAGGTAGAACCCGCACATCAGTGCCGTGCCTTGCAGATAGGGCTGTCCGCCCTGCCACTCTGCGTTGTGCAAGGTACGCACCTCGCCCTTGCCGAACCAGCTTAACAGCAGGGGCTGAAAATTCATCAGCACCCCGCGCAGACTGGATTTGGGGCGGCGCGCGCCGCGTGCCACGATAGGCAGACGTCCTTGCGAGCGGGTAAACACGTCGATGATCAGGCTGGTTTCGCGAAACGGATAGCTGTGCATGACGAACGCCATTTCGTCCTGATACCTGTTCCGGTTCGTAGCGATCATTGCCTGATACTTTGTTATTCGTAACCCAGGGTGCGCAACACGCGTTCGTCGTCTGCCCAGCCGCTACGCAATTTTACGAACACCTCAAGGAATACTTTTCCGTCGAACAGCCTTTCCATGTCCAGTCGCGCCTGGGTGGCCATCTCTTTAAGCTTCTCCCCCTTTTTTCCGATCAGCATCGCCTTGTGCGCCTCGCGATCCACCAGGATGGCGGCACTGATGCGGCGCAGCTTGCCCTCCATCTTGAATTGCTCGATCACCACGCTGGTCGAGTAGGGTAACTCATCGCCGGTAAAGCGGAATATTTTCTCGCGCAATATCTCCGCAGCCAGGAACCGTTCGCTGCGGTCGGTGATGTCGTCCTTGTCGTAGATCAACTCGCCTTCCGGCAAGTGGCTGCGTATCGTATCGCGCAATTCGTCCAGCTTGCTGCCGAGCTTGGCGCTGACCGGCACGATGGCGGCAAACTTGAAATCCTGCGCGACCCGCTCGGCGAAGGTGAACAACTGGCCCTTGTCGGGCACCTCGTCAATCTTGTTGATCACCAGCAGTACCGGCCGGTTGTCCGGCAGCAGCTTGAGCACTTCCTGGTCACGCTCGTCGTAGCGCAATGCTTCCAGCACGTACAGCACCACCTGCACGTCGCGCAGACTGCTGGTCACCACACGATTCATGCCGCGATTCAGTGCATTGAGATGCTTGGTCTGGAACCCCGGCGTATCGACAAACACGAACTGCGTGTGCGCATCGGTATAGATGCCGTGGATGCGGTGGCGTGTGGTCTGTGCCTTGCGCGAGGTGATGCTGATCTTCTGGCCGATCAGGTGATTGAGCAGCGTCGATTTCCCCACGTTGGGACGGCCGACGATGGCGACGTAGCCGCTGCGCATGCCTGTGATTTGCTGTTGTTCTGTCATATTGTGTCTGGTAATTGTTGATAGGCCGCCCCGGCTGCCTGTTGTTCCGCATTGCGCCGACTGGTGCCGGTACCGCGGGTGGAAATTTTCAGTGACGGGATCGCGCACTCCACCTGAAAAGATTGCTCATGTGCTTCGCCCTGCATGGCAATGATGGTATAGGTCGGCAACGGGATACGTTTGCTTTGCAGATATTCCTGCAACAGGGTTTTGGCATCCTTGCCCTGCGTCTTCACATCGACTGTTTCAAGATAGGGCACATACAGATTCAACACCGCCTGCTCTGCCTCGCTGAAATCCGAATCCAGCAAGACCGCGCCGAACAGCGCCTCCAAAGCATCCGCCAGAATCGACGGTCGACGAAAGCCGCCGCTCTTGAGCTCGCCCTCGCCCAACCTTAAATGACTGCCAAGATCGAGCTGCTGGGCGAGAGTCACGAGCGTTTCTTCCCTAACCAGATTGGAGCGCAACCGCGATAATTCGCCCTCGCTCAACTGCGGATAACTGCTGTACAGGTATTTGGCGATGACGCAGCCCAGGATGCTGTCACCCAGGAACTCCATACGTTCGTTGTGCTCCGGTGCGTAGCTGCGGTGTGTCAGTGCGCGTTGCAGCAACTGCGGTTGCCTGAACTGATACCCCAGCTTCTTGCTCAGCACACTGTTGTGCATGGGGTCTTGAGCGCTCCGGCTGATTTTACTTGCCCGCACTGCTGGGATTGAATTCGAGAATCAGGCTGATGTTGCCGGCCACCGGGATCCTGACCGAGTAACTGGCACTCAATACCGGCCTCCCGCCATCGCTGGAAATAACAATATCACTCGATTTGATCGCGGTGATATCGTCAACCGCAGAGTGCCTGTCAAACGACTGCAAAATGTCGTGGGGTGTTGCATTTTGCATATTCGGATCCCGCGAAATCTCGTTGAAGGTACTGTTGATGGTGGCATCCTGGATGTACGCCGGTATAAGCCTGAACCCGAAGATGGCACATATCACCAGCAGGAAGGCGCCAAAAATAAATCCGCTAAAACTCATCCCCCGTTGTTGCACTGGCATTGCTGTATTCATTTCCCCTCCCCTGAATTTAGTTGATCGACGTACCGGTGCGCTTCAAATCGGAAAAATTCATCCAGATAAAAAATGCCTTGCCGACGATCTCGCTGTCCGGCACAAACCCCCAATAGCGGCTGTCACGACTGTTATCGCGATTATCGCCCATCATGAAGTATTCCCCCTGGGGTACCTTGCAGCGAACCAGGTCCGTATCATAAGTGCAGTTCTCACGTCCGCTGAACTCGGCGACGGAATTCAGCCGAACCGTCGGCATCATGGGATTGATCAACAAAGCATGCTTGTGATTCCCCAATATCTCAATATATTTTTCGGTATGCACAAAATTCAGTCCGGCCTCGACATAATTATATTCCCCATCGGCTTGCTGCGGCTGTACAACGCCATTGATGGTTAATACCTTGTTGTGATATTCGACGGTATCGCCGGGAAGTCCGACCACGCGCTTGATGTAATCCAGGGAAGGGTCTTCCGGGTAGCGAAATACCATCACGTCACCGCGCTGGGGATTGTTCAACTGGATGATCTTTTTGTCGATGATGGGCAACCTTATACCGTAAGTGAATTTGTTCACCAGAATGAAGTCGCCGACATGCAGGGTCGGGATCATCGAACCGGACGGGATCTTGAACGGTTCGATCAAAAAAGACCGGATGAAAAATACCACCAGAATGACCGGGAAGAAGCTCTTGGCATATTCCACCCACCACGGCTCGACCACCCCGCTGTCGCGCTTGGCGGCCAAAGAAAAACGATCCAGCAACCAGATGGCGCCGGTAAGCACCAGCAACACGAACATAATCAATGCGAAATCCATTTGTATCCTTTTCCCAGTACAGTTCCAAAGTCGAATCGGCTAATTGCGGGGACCGCGAACAGTGTTGAAATCAGTCGTCCACGCGCAAAATCGCCAGGAAGGCTTCCTGCGGAATCTCCACACTGCCCACCTGTTTCATGCGTTTCTTGCCGGCTTTTTGCTTTTCCAGCAGTTTCTTCTTGCGCGAAATGTCGCCACCATAGCATTTTGCCAGCACATTCTTGCGCATCGCCTTGACGTTTTCGCGTGCAATGATATTCGAACCTATAGTCGCCTGGATCGCCACATCATACATCTGGCGGGGGATCAATTCGCGCATCTTGGCCGCCACTTCCCTTCCGCGATGCTGACTGTTGGCGCGATGCACGATGATCGCCAGCGCATCCACCTTCTCGCCGTTGATCAGCATGTCCACCTTGACCACGTCCGCCGACCGGTATTCCTTGAACTCGTAATCCATCGATGCATAACCGCGCGAAACCGATTTCAGCCTGTCGAAAAAATCCAGCACGATTTCCGCCATCGGCATTTCATATATTAGTTTCACCTGCTTGCCGTGATAGCTGATGTTGATCTGCGAGCCGCGCTTCTGGGTGCATAACGTGATGACGGCACCCACATATTCGTTCGGCATATACAGGTTCACCGTCACTATAGGCTCGCGTATTTCCTCGATCTTTGACGGATCCGGCATCTTGGACGGATTGTCCACCGTCAGTATCGTGCCGTCGCGCTGTACCACCTCGTAGATCACCGTCGGCGCAGTGGTGATCAAGTCCATATCGAACTCGCGCTCCAGCCGCTCCTGCACGATCTCCATGTGCAGCAATCCCAGGAAACCGCAGCGAAAACCGAAGCCCAATGCCTGCGACACTTCCGGTTCGTAGCGCAGCGACGAATCGTTCAGCTTGAGCTTTTCCAGCGAGTCGCGCAGCGCTTCATACTGGTTCGACTCCACCGGAAACAATCCGGCAAACACCTGGGGCTGAACTTCCTTGAAGCCGGGCAAAGCCTGCTGTGCCGGCTTGCCCAGATGGGTGATTGTATCGCCCACCTTGGCCGCTTTCAGCTCCTTGACCCCGGCGATAATGAATCCTACCTGGCCTGCACTCAAGCTTGGGCGCGGTTGCGACCTGGGCGTGAATACGCCGACACTTTCGGTCAGATGTTGCGCTCCGGTGGCCATGAACAGGATCTTTTCCTTGGGCTTGAGCGTGCCATTCATCACCCGCACCAGCATCACCACACCGACGTAATTGTCGAACCAGGAATCGATGATCAACGCCTGTAACGGCGCATCGGGATCACCTTTGGGGGCGGGCACCTTGGCGATCAGTGCATCCAGCACATCCTGCACGCCCTCACCGGTCTTGGCCGAGCAGCGTATCGCGTCATGCGCATCGATGCCGATCACCTCTTCGATTTCCTCGATGGCATTTTCCGGATTGGCCGAGGGCAGGTCGATCTTGTTCAGCACCGGCACAACTTCGACACCCAGATCCAGAGCGGTATAGCAATTCGCCACCGTCTGCGCCTCCACGCCCTGCGAGGCATCCACCACCAACAGTGCACCCTCGCAGGCCGACAACGAACGCGACACCTCGTAGGAAAAATCCACGTGGCCAGGTGTATCGATCAGGTTGAGGTTGTATACCTGTCCATCCCGCGCCTTGTAGGTCAGCGTGGCGGTCTGCGCCTTGATGGTGATACCGCGCTCGCGCTCCAGATCCATGGAGTCGAGCACCTGCGCTTCCATTTCCCGATCGGACAAACCACCACATAGCTGAATGATGCGATCAGCCAAAGTGGATTTACCGTGGTCGATATGGGCGATGATGGAAAAATTACGGATATGCTGCATAGAGTCTAAAATAAAAATCCCGCCTGAATCGGCGATTTCGTAACGCGCACGAATTCAAAGGGACGGATTCTAGCCGATTTAGGCGCTGCACGCAGGGGCGAGATTACTTTTCGTCCAGCCTGATAGCAATATAGGTCGCGATATCGCCTCTCCTGACCAGCAATGCGACATTGCGCCCCCTGGGAATCAGTTTGAGCAATTCGTTTAACTGCGCCAACGAACGAATTTGCACATTACCGATAGCCAGCAGCACATCACCGTGCTGCAACCCGGCGGCGCGCGCAGACGATCCCGTGACACTCTCCACCAGCAAACCGCCGCTGACTTGCAGTTGCTGGAGCTGATCAGCGCTCAACTCGCTGGCAGCAATGCCCATGCGCGAAATAATCTCTCCCGAACCATCGGCATGCTTCTTGTCGGCATGCGCAAGCATGCCGTCTTGCGGCATTTCTGCTACCACAATATTGACTCGTCTGGACTTGCCTTTGCGCCACAACTCGACGGCTACCCTGGTGCCCGGCGTGATCGCAGCCACCAGACGCGGCAAATCGCCGGAACTATTCACGGGCTTGTTGCCAATTTTCAGAATTACATCGCTTGCCTGGATGCCCGCCTTGTCGGCAGGTCCGTTCTTTTCCACATTACTGACCAGCGCTCCCTGGGGACTGCTCAGGCCAAATGATTCAGCCAGCTCGTTGGTCAATTCCTGTATCGTCACACCAATACGCCCGCGCGTCACCTTGCCGTTCTTGCGCAATTGGTCGGCGACCTGTGTTGCCACGTCTATCGGGATCGCGAAAGAAAGGCCCATTGAACCGCCGGAGCGCGTATAGATTTGCGAGTTTATGCCTACCACTTCCTCATCCATATTGAATAGCGGGCCGCCTGAGTTACCGGGATTGATGGCCACATCTGTCTGAATGAACGGCACCAGATTGTCTTGCGGCAAAGACCGACCCTTGGCGCTGACAATGCCGACGGTAACGCTATTATCAAAGCCGAATGGCGAACCTATCGCCACCACCCACTCGCCCACCTTGAGCTTGTTCGGGTCACCCACTGTTACGGTCGGCAAACCTTTCGCTTCGATTTTCAGCAAAGCCACATCGGTACGGGCATCCGCCCCGATCAGCCTGGCGCTAAACTCGCGCTTGTCTGTCAGGCGCACGGTGATCTTGTCTGCATGATCCACCACATGTGCATTGGTCATGATGTAACCATCCGGACTGATAATGAAACCCGAGCCCAGTGACTGGGACTCCTGCTCGCGCGGTATCTGGGGGGCGAATCGGCGGAAAAAATCGTAGAAAGGATCGTCCTCGGGAATATTGGGTAATCCCTGCACGTTTTGAATGATTTGCGTGGTACTGATATTGACCACCGCCGCACCCTGCTTTTCCACCAAATCGGTGAAATCCGGCAATCCTTTGCTCTGGGCTGATGCGTTGCCCATGACCCCAAGGAGCAATGTCACGCCGCAGAGCAAAACGGACAGGTTCGCAAATTTTCTCAGCATGTATTCCCCCCCACAACAGTTCAATCAACAAGCAGCCTACCATGTGAATTACCCGTCAGATTCAAGACCCTGGGTTCCTTGAACCTTGCGGTCTATTCTCCGCGCCATTGCCGTGCGATATAGGGCCGGGTATGACTCTTGTTCTGGCGCATTGAAATCCATCTGGCGATAACAAAACCAGCAGCCAAACCGAGCATCGCGCCGGCAGCTGCATATCCATCGCGTTGTCCGGCTTGCCCTATCCAGGTATTGCCAAGCATCGCACCCGCTACCAACAGCAGCAAGGGCAACAGATAAACCACACTTATCCCGCGCAATACCGAACCCTCGGCAACCGACACGATGACTTCATCTCCGACACCGGCATTGATTGAATTATCTACCTGGAATTGGCGGGGTTTGCTGCAAAACAACTGGGACAGCTTGCCCGCCCCACAACCCTTGCCACTGCATTGCTCGCAACCATTCGCCTGACTGGCCTGAACAAATGCATGCTGCCCCTCAATCTGAACAATTACCGCGCGCGTTTCCAGCATAATTACTTGCCGTTGTAGCGTACCGAATCGAGCACCTGCATCACCGTGCGCGGCGGAACCTCACCTACCACGGTAATCAGATGCTTATCCAGCACCTTGCGATACAAATTCACTGCGCCGCGACTGGACAAACCGTCCTCATCGTCTTCATCCCTGTCATTCGGCTCGATGAATATGGAAATCGAGCTCAAACCGTCGGAGAATACTATTTGCGTAACGGGGGCATGTCTGTCATGCATCTTCCGCTGAATCTCCAAAGTCTTCTTGAAACCAGAGGGGAGCATATCCGCCACCCAACCGCTTTTTATGGGCTTTATGTCCTGAACAGCTTCATCAGAAGGTACTTTTACTTTTGCATCCGCTCCCGCCGCATCGCATTCCTTGATCCAGGATTGATCGATTTTTCCGCCTATTTGCAACTGTGTAAAGGCATATTGTTCCAGCACCCTGTAGTTGTCACCCAGCACGGCTGCCTTCAACAGCAAACCCGAATCGCTGTGTACCCATATTTTGTGTGAGTAGCGCAAATTGTCCAGGGGGTGAAACAGGATTACCTGAGTGTTGTACCCCGCCACCCGCTCAATTCCCAACTGCATGGCACTGTAATTGGCCTCCAATGCGGACAGCTGTTCAGGCAACAGGGATGGAAAGTTGCTGTGCCCGTATCTGCTGCCAATCTGCACCATTTTGTGGTTGTGGTAACCCCATAATTTCCCGTTATGGCTGATGATTTCACGCTTGGGCCCGTCCAGACTTTCCAGCTTCTCGTATTCGCCGTTCGCTTGAGTAACGTGAATGATGCTTGACGTCTCGACGCGATTATCATATTGATAAACAAACACCCCGCTATAATCGGTCTGATGTCCGGCAAAAGCAACGACATGAAGCCAATCGAAGTTTGTCGGTATCTCTTCTGCACGGCTACCGACAACCACACCAAGCATCAGCACACAAAATACAAGCAGCAGCCTCATCGCTACTTATTTCCTGTGCTATTTTTCATCTTGGCTATCTTCACTGGGCCGAATTGTTGCTGTAAGAAACCGTGCGTATGTAGGATGTACCGCCATTCATGTCCGCGCTTGGCGAAAATTCCTGGTGTGCCATCAAATAATCATTGGCATCAGGCTTGATTTGCACGCTGGCCGGACGAAATGCTGTCTGTTGCATGGCCAATTGGGGGGCCGCTTCCGGACTGATTTGCATAGACATCCATGCCACCACACCGACCGCCGACAGCGAAGCCGCCGCCGACAGCGCAATTGTACGCATCCTTTGCTTTACTGCACGAAGGCGCGGTGCCAATACGGTAGGCTCATCTTCCATACGCTCACGGACTTTGCCGCTCAAACCGCAATGTATGTATTCTGGTTGCCGCAACACATCTCCGATCAAATGATAAATTTCCCAATCATTGTGTACGTCAGAACCACGTTTAATATGGCCGAGCAGGCTTTCCGCTTCATCCTCGAACAATTCGCCGTCCATCAATACCGAAATTTTCTGTTTCATAACTACCACCTCTTGCCTTTGCTGGTTTCTAACAACGGGCGCAGATTCTCCGCCACCGCCTCACGCGCCCTGAAAATTCTGGATCTCACTGTACCGATCGGGCAATCCATCACAATGGCGATCTCTTCATAACTCAAACCCTCGATTTCGCGCAAGGTCAACGCACTGCGCAAATCCTCGGGTAATTGCTGCAAAGAAGCTTGCACAACACCGACAACCTGCTTGCTCATAAGTTCATTTTCCGGGGTATTTACTTCGCGCAACAGGCTTGCATCTTCAAAAGACTCCGACTCTTCCGCATCAAAAGGCGTACTGGTAGGAGCGCGGCGTTTGTTCGCCAACAGGTGATTTTTGGCCGTATTGATGCCGATGCGGTATAACCAGGTATAAAACGCGCTCTCGCCGCGAAAACCTGGCAAGGCCCTGTATGCCTTGATAAAAGCATCCTGCGTGACATCCTCTGCCTCCGCCGGATCCCGCACAAAACGCGAAATGAGCCGCCCCAATTTGCGTTGGTACTTGTTTACCAACAAATCAAAGGCGTGTTTATCGCCACGCTGAACGCGCTCTACCAACTGCTGATCGACATCCCGGTCTGTCATCCCTGACTATTCCAATTATTATTGTGACTGCACAACATTTTTATGCAACCGAAGTATAACCGCTCCGACCCACACTCGTCAGCTATCGAAAGATCAAGCATCTGGCGACCGGGCTTCCTGCGCCGTTACGCGGACCGCGTATATCTGCTCTACCGCCGTATCACCTGTCTGTTATAGTCCTAATTTAAACCCAAACAGCGGGATCCGAATTGTTACAATTTGACACGTTAATTATCGGTAGCGGATTGGCCGGACTGACCTTGGCAATCAAACTTGCCGAGCACCAAAAAGTCGGGCTGATTACCAAAAAATCCCTGCTTGATGGAGCAAGCGTCTGGGCGCAAGGCGGCATTGCCGCGGTCATGTCTTCAGATGACTCATTGGATGCACACATCCAGGACACCCTGACTGCCGGCGCCGGCCTGTGCGATAAAGCCGCCACCCGCTATGTTGTCGAACATGGCAAAGCTTCCATTGATTGGCTGATAGCCCAGGGGGTGCCTTTTACCAAAGATATGTCCAGCGATATGGGCTATCACCTCACGCGTGAAGGGGGACACAGCCGAAGACGGATCATTCATGCGGCGGATGCGACCGGTCAAGCGGTACAGGAAACCCTTACTGCCCGCGTACTGCGGCATCCGAACATCACGATACTGGAAAATCACATGTCGGTTGACCTGATCACCGGCAAGAAACTGGGTCTGCAGGATAATCGCTGCTATGGCGTCTACGCGCTCAACTGCCTCAGCGATGAAGTCATCACCATCTCCGCCCGGAATACCATTCTGGCAACGGGCGGGAGCGGCAAGGTTTATCTCTACACCACCAACCCCGACACCGCGACAGGGGATGGCATAGCAATGGCTTGGCGCGCGGGGTGCCGCATCGCCAATATGGAGTTCGTCCAGTTTCACCCGACCTGTTTGTACCACCCTCATGCTAAATCTTTTCTGATCAGCGAGGCGGTGCGCGGCGAAGGCGGCATCCTTAAACTGCCCGATGGAACACGTTTCATGCCAAGTCATGATGAACGGGCCGAGCTCGCTCCACGGGATGTGGTTGCCAGAGCGATAGACTTCGAGATGAAGAAAGGCGGACTGGATTGCGTCTATCTGGACATTTCGCATCAGTCAGTCGAGTTCCTTCAAGAACATTTTCCGACCATATATGCGCGTTGCCTGTCGCTCGGCATCAACATCAGCAAGGAACCGATCCCTGTTGTTCCGGCTGCGCACTACACCTGTGGAGGTGTCGTTGCCGATTTGCATGCGCGTACCGATGTAGAAAATCTGTATGCCGTGGGAGAAACCGCCTACAGCGGCTTGCACGGGGCAAACCGGCTGGCCAGCAATTCGTTGCTGGAATGCCTGGTCTTTGCCGATGCCGCAGTTCGCGATATTTTGAACAAGCCGCATCAGACGTCGCCCTCCCTGCCTGCATGGGATGAAAGCCGCGTGACCGATGCAGACGAGCAGATCGTCATTTCTCACAACTGGGCCGAATTACGTCACTTCATGTGGGATTACGTGGGTATCGTACGCACCAACAAACGCCTGCAACGCGCACAACACCGCATCCGGTTGTTGCAGGATGAAATCAGCGAGTATTACGCCAATTTTCATATCAGTTCCGACTTGCTGGAATTGCGCAACCTGGTGTTAAACGCCGAATTGATTGTGCAAAGCGCGCTGCTGCGCCACGAAAGCCGCGGTCTGCATTTCAGCAAGGACTATCCGGGGTCGCTGACCAATCCTCAACCGACCGTACTCTCTCCCAATCCTTCTCCCGATCCTCGTCGGCTAACACAAGAGGTTGGGTAACTTGGGGCAGTGGCATGCCGCTATGAAAACCTCAGGTGAACGCACAACTCACGAAACGCACCCTCGCCCATTGAATCCGGAAAGATAACCCGGGAAACCAGCAGGTGATGCCCTTCCGACTTGACGCATAACACGACGAAATACGGGCTAACCACGGTCTTGTTTGCCACCTGGCCGATGAAGCCGGATCCATTGCGGAGGACAACCGAAATATCGCCTTGATCCAACGATATTTCACGCCATGAATACGGGAGCAGCAGCAAAGCATCGCGCGACAGGTAATAAACCAGATTAAGAGCAACCAGCAGGAACATGACCAGTCTGGCAGGCCATGCGATGTCAGTCGCATACACCACAGCTGCTGCCGACGCATGCAACAGCAATAACGACACGGCAAATCGCAGCGAAGGCTTAACCGGATATTGCATGACTACTGACATATTTTGAAGCTGCCGACCTGAAACTAAAACGTCATTCAGGAAACAAAATACCAGACGATTCCAGACAGCAGCAAAAGCGCAATGATGGTGACCAGCAAATTCCCGCCATAAAACTGACTGGAGGACTCTTCTTCCAGGTTTTGATTCTGGATATGGCGAGGCTGTGCTGGCGATAGCGATGCCTTGGCAGAAGCCAAAGCTACCCGCCCGGCCTGATTGATCACTTTCGTGCTCGGTCGTTCCGTATTAAGCGTCTTGGACAACTCGTCAACGTCCTCACTGGTGGCGGTCAGCGCAGCCAACCTCATGGTCGCGACCGAGGAATCAAATGCTTTGGATAACCTGACACTCGACTCCGACTTGATGTCATCTTTGTCATCGTCTATTTGTGCGGTAATCTCGATGGTGTCCAGGAATTTTTTTTCGCTACCAGCTACAGGCATCGATAAATCCACCTGCTGGATCGTGCGTGGCTGGCTATCCCGGCAGGTGCGCAAGTCAACGGCAAAATCCTTGGCATTCTGGTAACGGTCTTCAACCTTTTTGGCCAATGCCTTGGCCAGGATAAAGTTGACCATTTCCGGTATAGCCGGATTTACCATATTGGGTGGCGCAACTACCGCATTCAAGGTCTGATACATGATGGCATTGACGTTCTCACCATCAAAAGGCGCCTTCCCGGTCAGCATCTCATAGAGCATCACACCCAGAGAAAAAATATCCGAACGCTGATCTATCGATTTGCCCGTCACCTGTTCGGGCGACATGTATTTTGGTGAACCAAGCACCATCCCGGTTTGTGTACGCACGGAAGAGGAAGCCATGCGCGCGATACCGAAATCGGTGATTTTTACATGCCCGTCACGTATCACCATAATATTCGAAGGTTTGACATCGCGATGCACGATTTCATGTTCGTGGGCATAAGCCAAGCCTTGCGCGACTTGAGCTACGATATTCAACACCTGGTCAACGGGCAATAAAGCACCGTCGTTCATGATATCGCGCAACTCGCGACCTTCCAGCAATTCCATGGCGATATAAGCAACATCACCGCTCTTGCCGACATCATAAATGGTCACGATATTCGGATGATTGAGACGGCCCGCCACCTTGGCTTCCTGATAGAAGCGTCCCTCGTATTCCTCCTTTTCATCCGTTGCAAGGGTGAGGTTAATGGTCTTGATCGCAACCACGCGATCAATCAACGGGTCCTTGGCCTTATAGACTATCCCCATAGCGCCTTGACCCAGTTCGCCGAGTACTTCATAGCGTCCCAGGTTGCTAATCAAGATGTTCACCCGAATCAGTTTTTATCATCATATCCAATTATATAATCTCGCTGACCATGTATGTTTTCACTAGTTACAACGGTTGGGCTTAATGTGTACCGTCTTGCCGGAACTGAGCTTGACACTCTGCGTAAAGATACCCTTGTTTGCATTGCTCACAATCACCGTATGCTTGCCTGGTGCAACAATTATGGATAGTGGCGCTTTATCGATCCGTCCTTTGCTGATGCCGTCAACGAACACTTCTGTTCCTTCCAGACAAGTGATGGAAATATAGGATTTTGTGCTGCTGCTCGATGTAGTATAGGTCGAACCGT
This sequence comes from Burkholderiales bacterium, assembly GCA_038241165.1. GTDB lineage: Bacteria > Pseudomonadota > Gammaproteobacteria > Burkholderiales > Gallionellaceae > Gallionella. Next base: position 15,787 of record JBBRFZ010000034.1, read on the forward strand.
GCTCGGCACCGCTACCAGTTACACTTTGCGCCTGACTGCCCTTTTCTTCAGGCGTTGCCTTAGGCTTGGGTTTAATTCGTTTCTGGATTGTGGTTTTGGCTTGTTTCCTCTCCACAGCCTTCTTGGTTCCTGTATTTGTCTTGGCCGTGTCGACTTTAGAGTCGGCCGGAGCAGGTTTCACGGGCGCAACTGCGAGGCTGGGTTGAGGCGTATTTTCTGCCTGTACCTCTGTCGGGGTAGCTGGAACTTTAGCGTGCATAACCCAGCTTGTCAGCAATGCAATGAGCAGCAATGGAATTGCGACGGCAGACACATATATCGCACGCTGTCCGGTCTCGGCTTCCCGAAATCGATTAATCACAAGGTCGGTCAAGACATTCAGTCTTGCGATAGCCTGATCCCAAAATACTTTGGCGCGCTGCATGGCTACAGCAAAAGTATTTTCAGGTGGCTCGGCAATCTGCGGTATGAAACTCTCCCGACGCGTGGTTTTGTCGCCCGGATAACCAATCGCGTACACCTCGTGTTCGCGCACATGCTTATCGGTCCGCGAACCTTGATAATGAAACATCCCGGCATACTGCGGTGAAAGACGTGAAACAGCATCATAATAGGAACGCGACACAAGAATCTGGGCGACATCCGCAAAACCCATTACACGCTGGGCGACGTTGATCCCGTCGCCCACGATATTGGGCTGGCCATTGATGTCTCTGACCAGGCGCACCGGGCCAAGGTTGATCCCCATGCGAACCAGCAGGGGGTGGCCCACGTCAGACGCCTCATTGAGCAGGCTTTCACGCAAACTGAGTGCCGCTTTCAAGGCGTCTTCCACGTCACCGAGAAAATTAATCGCCGCGCCATCCCCGGTATCCAGAATGATTCGGTCAGTCATCGGTACATCACGAATAGCTTCGGAAAGATAGCTGTTGCACCTGTCTTTCAGGGAAATTTGTCCAGCCACAGACTTCTTGGAATATTCAACAATATCCAAGAACAGCACACTGCACATAATGGTCTTGTTTCCGCGTTCTTCCATTCAAATTTCCTGTATATCGACGCTTGCCGCCACTCCAATACTTTGGCTGTATTATCAGCAGAATATAGTCTTGTAGATTTTAGTGGCAGTCAGTGTTTTACACCAGATTTACTTTTTCTCACGGCTGCTGATCCCGAACGTCTGGCATTTCTTGCGACCGGGGTGGCATTTCGCACAGATTTTTGGGATTGCAACCGGTCAGACTGGTGAGCGGCAATCAAGTCCGGCTGTTGTGATTCATCGCTGTCAGCGACAATCCCCACCCAGTCCATCACTTGCGTCACCTCTCCCACACCCAATTCGGCAGTCATGCCCCGTTTCAAGCGCGGCGGCAAGTTGATTATACCGAAGCGTATCCGCATCAATCGGCTCACCGGAAGTCCCAGTGCATCAAAAGTTCTGCGCACCACACGATTACGGCCTTCTTTTAGCATCACGCGATACCAGTGGTTGAATCCTTCCCCTCCCTGATCTTCGAGTTTTTCAAACCTCACCAACCCATCTTCCAGTTCAACACCCTGTTTGAGTGCCTGATTTATCTGCACTTCCGTCATGACCCCCTGTACCCGCACCGCATATTCGCGCTCCACTTCAAAACGGGGATGCATCAACCGGTTCGCCAGCTCGCCGGAAGTGGTAAAAATCAGCAAACCACTGGTATTAAAATCCAGCCTCCCAACTGCGATCCATTTCTTGCCGCGCAACTTGGGCAACTTGTCAAATACACTGCTGCGTTTCCCCGGGTCATCACGACTGACGATCTCGCCTTCAGGTTTATGGTAAAGCAGCACACGTACAGCATGATCGCCCTCTCCAACCCGTATGGTGCGAAGTTCAGTTTTCACCAGGTCGCCTTCAGCCACACGCATACCCAAGGTTGCCGTTTCACCGTTCACGATGACCTGTCCGTTTGCGATCCATTCTTCCATCATGCGGCGCGAGCCGAATCCTGCTTGCGCCAGTACTTTCTGCAGCTTCTCGCCATGCAACTTTTCGTCGGGGAGTTTTTCCTCTGCAAGTGATTCATGAACCGGCATTTCCTGAGAAGCTGGTTTGATATTTCTTTTCATGCCACCACCTCGCGCCGCTCCAGTACGGCTTGTGCCAACGTACCGCTATCGACCTGTTCCAGCTCGCCTCCTATGGGCAATCCGCGCGCAATGCGAGATACCTTAACGTCTTTGGAATGCAGCAATGTTGCCAGATAGTGAGCCGTGGCATCACCTTCCACAGTGAAATTGGTCGCAAGAATCACTTCACACGGATGTTCCTGTACACGCCTGATGAGACGCTCAAGATGCAATTCATTTGCGCCTATTCCATCGAGCGGTGACAGCCTTCCCATCAACACGAAATATTGCCCTCGATAACACTGTGTTTGTTCCATCATGAGCAAATCGGCAGGCATTTCGACCACACACAACAAACCAGCATCGCGTTTGTGAGATGCGCATAGGCTGCACACCTCATGCTCGGAAAAATTATTGCATTTGCTGCAGTGCTGAATGTTGCTGACTGCCTGTTCCATCGCCTGCGCCAAATGAAGTGCTCCAGCTCGGTCGCGCTGCAACAAATGATAAGCCATACGCTGCGCAGATTTTGGCCCTACCCCGGGCAAACAGCGTAATGCCTCAATCAACTCTTCAAGATGTGAAGGCATCATCAGAATGGAAGTTTCATCCCGGGAGGCAAGCCCATTCCGGATGTGAATGCGCTCATACGTTGCTGGGTAGTAGATTCGACCTGCTTCAATGCATCATTGATGGCCAGCACGATCAAATCCTCCAGCATCTCCCTGTCATCAGTCACGCTGTCATCCAGAGACACCCGGCGCACGACATGGCCGCAGGTCATGGTTACTTTAACCATGCCTGAACCCGCCTGACCCTCGACGTCCACTGTTGCCAGTTCTGCCTGTGCCTTCTGCATATTCTGCTGCATTTGCTGGGCTTGCTTCATCATTCCACCCAATCCACCCTTCATCATGTTTACTCTCTCCTAAAGTTACTGTATCGGTTTAATTGATTCCGTTATCAAAACAGCACCCAGCTCCGTTTGCGCCTCATGCACAAAATCATCCTGCGCAATCGAATCGCTTGCCTGCTGCTGCTTATGTTGTTTGCCCTGCTGCTCTATCACCGCAGGAGTTGCCACTTCGGTTTTTCCCAGCACAATATTCAGCTTCACCGGCTTGGCAAAATAATCGGCCAGCGCGGCCTGCAATTTTTCCGTTGCCATCCTGCTGGTTTGCAAATGCTTGTGTTCTTGCGACAAGCGCAGGGTGATTTGCCGATCTGAAAAACTTTCCAGAACGCAATGTTTCGCCAATTGCTGTGCCATCCCCTGCACATTCAACTGGTTTAGCAATACGCCCCAGTCCGGCTGATTGTCCGATTTGACCTCTCCACTTGAAGACTGGCTATTTGCAACGGGCTGAACGGGTGCATCCGTTCGACCGATTGGGGCAGTATTGCTTTGCGCAGCAACCGGTTTCGCACTCGGCCGCACCTTGGCCGCAGACACATTCAATGACGGCTGCGCGCTAACCTTGGCAGGCAAAAAGGCCAACATACGCAGCAACGTCATGGTAAAGCCCGCATATTCATCGGGAGCCAAATCGATTTCATCACGTCCGTGAATGGCAATCTGATAAAACAACTGCACTTCTTCCGGAGTGAATGCAGTGGCCAATTCCAGCAACCGGGCACGCTCCGACTCATCGTCGTCAACCGCCTGCGGCAAAGCCTGTACCAAAGCAATTCGATGCAGCAACGTAGCCAAATCTTGCAATGCCGCATCAAACGCGAAACTGCGCTCGGCCATGTTGTCGGCGATTTTTAGCAAAGCGGCACCATCCTGATCTCTCAATGCCACCAGCAAATCGAACAGGTAACCCTGGTCTATCGCACCCAGCATGGTACGCACCACCGACTCTTCAACCTTGCCCGCGGAAAAAGCGATCGCTTGATCCATAAGGCTCAACGCATCTCGCATACTTCCATGTGCAGTTCGCGCAATCAGGGCAATCGCCCCCGACTCAAAAGCGATCTGTTCCTGCTCCAATACATACTGCAAATGGCTCGCGATCAAACCCGGCGACAATTGCTTCAGATTAAACTGCAGGCAACGCGACAACACCGTAACCGGAATCTTCTGCGGGTCCGTGGTTGCAAGAATGAATTTAACATGCGGCGGAGGTTCCTCCAGCGTCTTCAACATCGCATTGAAGGCCGACTTGGACAGCATATGTACTTCGTCGATGATATACACCTTGAAGCGGCCACTACTCGGCGCATACAAAGCGCTTTCCAGCAGTTCGCGCATGTTGTCGACCTGCGTGTTTGATGCGGCATCCAATTCGATCAGATCAACGAAACGGCCACTATCGATTTCCCTGCAGGCACTGCACTCCCCGCACGGAGCGGCAGTGATTCCAGTCACGCAATTCAGCGACTTGGCAAAAATACGCGCAATGGTTGTCTTGCCGACACCGCGCGTACCAGTGAACAGATACGCGTGATGCAGACGGTTTTGTGTGAGCGCATTACTTAACGCGCGGACAACGTGCTCCTGCCCCGCCAGTTGTGCGAAAGTCTTGGGACGCCATTTGCGGGCTAGAACGGTAGTCGCTGACAAGTTAACAACCTATCTTTGATATGAATGGCCGGCGCCCATGCAGGCCGAAAAAGAAAAGAAAAACTGAACGATACATCATCGTGCGTAACTCCATCACAACGCGCGAGCAATGAGCAGCCGCTGTGGAAAAAGGAGGCGAGCCTTACCCCCGGCACTTGCATGTATAGCTGTGGCTGCTTCCTTCCGGACCTGACCAGATTCACTACTCTGCAATGCGGGGAGACCCGCCAATTCGTTAATTCTGTACTGCAGACAACCAGCACCGCATGATAGTCGAATTGAACTGCAAAATCCATGCTGAATCGGAAAGACGGGCATCAAACCTTGCATTTAGCTGGGAGAAAATCAGGAATATCGTGGATATTCTTCCACTTAACAGTCGAGGTTTTCACTACACCACCTTCACCGGAATCGCAGCTATCCGCCCGCTCCACTTCGCCGGGCCAATCTCGTGTATCGAACAGCCATTGCTATCCACCGCGACGGTGACCGGCATGTCTTCCACTTCGAATTCGTAGATCGCTTCCATGCCAAGGTCTGCAAAGGCGACAACTCTTGATTTTTTGATTGCCTGCGCGACAAGGTAGGCCGCGCCGCCAACTGCCATCAAATACACCGCACCGTGCTGCTTGATGGACTGGATCGCCGCCTTGCCGCGCTCGGCCTTGCCTATCATGCCGATCAGGCCGGTTTGTTCCAGCATCGTGTCAGTGAACTTGTCCATGCGCGTCGCGGTGGTTGGTCCTGCGGGGCCGACGACTTCGTCGCGCACCGGGTCGACCGGGCCAACGTAGTAGATGAAGCGCCCTTTGAAATCTACCGGAAGCTGTTCGTCTCTGGCCAACATCTCGACCATGCGTTTGTGCGCGGCATCGCGACCAGTGAGCAGCTTGCCATTCAGGAGCAATGTTTCTCCCGGCTGCCACTTTCTGATGTCGGCATGCGTGACCGTATTGAGATCGACGCGGCGTGCATCCGGCGATGGTTTCCAGTGCACGTCGGGGTAGTCTTCAATCTTCGGTGGCGTGAAGTTCGCGACGCCACTACCGTTCAGCTCAAAATGGATGTGGCGCGTCGCGGCACAGTTGGGAATCATCGCAATGGGCTTGGAAGCGGCATGGGTTGGATAATCAAGTATTTTCACGTCCAGTACCGTGGTCAAACCACCCAGCCCCTGTGCGCCGATACCGAGTGCATTGACTCTGTCGCAAATCTCGATGCGCAATTCTTCAATGCGGTTCTGTGGTCCGCGTGCTTTCAATTCGGCCATGTCGATGGTTTGCATCAGTGATTCCTTGGCTAACAGCATCGCCTTTTCCGCTGAGCCGCCGATACCGATGCCCAGCATCCCCGGCGGGCACCAGCCCGCGCCCATGCCCGGCAATTGACTGACTACCCATTCAACCACGTCGTCGCTGGGATTAAGCATAGCAAAGCGCGATTTGTTCTCGGAACCACCACCCTTGGCCGCAATATCCACCTCGACTCCATCACCTTGAATCAGCTCGACATGAACTACCGCCGGTGTGTTATCGCCCGTATTTTTTCGCTTGCCAGCCGGATCGACAACAATTGAAGCCCTCAACGGATTATCTGCATCAAGATATGCCTTGCGTACCCCGGCATTTACCATTTCAGCAACACTCAACACCGCATCCCATTGCACCGACATGCCGACCCGGACGAATGCGACCACGATTCCGGTATCCTGACATACCGGCCGATGACCCAGCGCACTCATTCGAGAATTGGTCAATATCTGTGCCATTGCATCCTTGGCCGCAGGTGATTCCTCAATGCGATACGCCTCCGCCAACGCGTGAATATAGTCAGACGGATGGTAATAAGAAATAAATTGCAGCGCTCCTGCAATGCTATCAATGAAATCCTGCTGGCGAATGAGAGTCATGATGTACCTAGAATGAAATTGCAAAGATTAATATGCACAATTATGTACAGAGCATCAAATCCATGCCGAATGATATCACCTTCGTGATACACATTTCATCCCGGCTCTGTGAGGTAGACAACACTACGTAACTACGCACCCTCCAAATAAAATCTCAAATGGATTTGGAACTTGCCTTGGCAAAAGATAATTGGTGGGCCGTGAAAGATTCGAACTTTCGACCAATGGATTAAGAGTCCACTGCTCTACCAACTGAGCTAACGACCCATTATCATGCCCATTAGAACCGATTCGAATTATTAAAAATGCTTGCTGCTTTGTCAAAATAATTCGTTTTAAATTCGAGTCTTTGAAACAACAACGCCCCACCATTTCTGGCGGGGCGTTTCACTAACAAATAAAAAACCCCCAGACTCTCACCTGGGGGTTTTTTATTTATAAGGAGTCTGACGATGACCTACTTTCACATGGGTAATCCACACTATCATCGGCGCGGAGTCGTTTCACTGTCCTGTTCGGAATGGGAAGGAGTG
>JBBRFZ010000035.1:0-22890 GCA_038241165.1 Burkholderiales bacterium
CCCCCGCCCGCAGCGAGCAATCCGCCGGGCGAAGCAAGAGTGGTTTCGACGGGCGGGAAAGGGGTGTCATTGGCAAGCCACGGAATCATAGTTGGTCCCAAACGTCTGGTCATTGAATACAATTTGTGGTTATATTGCCACGAGTTAAGATAATCCGGTTTAAGGGGCGGCAAATGTTGGCGGAAATATTCGGAAAAAAGTCTGATCATCCGCTGGCGGATATCAAATCTGTGCAGGCATTGCTGGATAACTTGCCAAAAAATGACGCATATAAATCGCTCATGGAGTTAACCGACCTGATGGAGTTGGCCGCCGAACAGAACGAATTCAAGCTTGACCATCAATTTGCCGTGATGCGCATGATAGACGAGGCGGCACAGCCTTACGTGCGTAAATTGTCACGCGAGTATTTTACCCCGTTCGAGATCAATAAATTCCAGGAAAATCGCCTCTGGTCGCTATTGGACAATTATTATCGCCAGGCTGCCAATGCCTATTACTCGGTGTTCAATCGTTTTTGTAATGCCGAGAAGGGCAGCAGCACCATCAGGGTACACATACCCCTACTGACCGCCCGCGCGGTGTATGCCCTGATTTGCCAACTTAAATATATCTGTTCCCGCTATGGGCAAGTCGACAACAGGCTCTGGGCAAACCTGGCACTGTTATACAAACATGCCGAACAGCTGCAATATCTCGACACTCAGGTGAGGCTCTATCCCGGGAGGCTGCGCAACACCTCGGTGAAATGCGAATTCGGGAGTCTGATGGTATGGTACGACAGCGGACTGAGTATCCTGAGCCCCCTGTACATACATTTGGCCGAGCGCATCGTGGCCCAGTATTGTTCGACCATAGAGATACGTCCCGAATTGGACGTGAATGCCCGGATCTGCTTCAACCTGAACAATCCCGCCGAACCCACCCGGATTAACATGGACGCCACCACACACTCGGCCATGCGTTTCATCGGTATGCCAACGCTGCAGGCCAGACTGGAAGATCTGTTGAAAATATTGAAAAAGAATATCGTTCCGGATGATCTTGCGCTGGGCGGAAACTATGCAGCCGAAGTGGTCAGGAATGCGGTGCAGCATTTGCTGGCTTACCTGATTGCCCCTCCGGTGCGTCGAAATGTGCGGCGCATGGCCAACGTCACCCTGAATGTAGTGAACGGTTTTGACCATGTGCTGGGCCGCACCAATGTGCTTCATTACGACGAAAATGATCCTGCGCATTGGGTTACCGAGGAGATCAGCGTCGGCGGATTTGGCAGCGCCCTGCCCTCCGGAAGCGATAGCATAGGCATAGGAAGTTTGCTCGGCATACAGCCGGAGGGCATGCAGCACTGGGGAGTGGCCGTGGTACGGCGGCTGCAACGCGATGATGTGAACCAGATGCACGCCGGTGCGGAAATTCTGGCCAACAATGTTAGCTGCGTGTACTTGAACCAGGACGGCAGCGGATTTGGCGATGATCAACCGGCACTTTGGCTTTACCCCAAACAGGGCGAGTTGTCCGGCGCGGAACAGTTATTGTTGATGAAGGCCGATACATTCTCAGCCAACCAGAGTCTGAAGATACAGTTGAACAAAAAAAAATATTTGCTGATCCCCGCCGGTTTGAAGGAAAAGGGCCTTGATTATGATTTGGCGAAGTTCAAGCTTATCGAACAGGAGTCCGACCCTGAAACAATGGGTTAACCGAACCCCTGCCCGTGGGGATGGCCGTGTTTACCCGGTTTGATGGGTCAGCCAAACCTCGATATCCCGCAGCTCTTCCTCACACACCGCGTGTTGCATGGCGTATTCATGCCACTCCACCGTATAACCCAGTCCCAGCAGCACATCCCTTGAACCCGCTCCCAATTCACGGGGTATGACCGGGTCGCCGCGGCCGTGCGCCATAAATATGGGCGTATCCCTGGTTCCCGGCAGCGCCTCTCCGGCAGCCCTGTCCGCCAGGGGCAAATAAGTTGAAAGTGCCAGCACGCCTCCCAGCGGAACCGGTTGGCGCAAAGCGGTATGCAATGCAATGACCCCACCTTGGGAAAATCCCGCCAAAAAAATGTTGCCCGGCGCGATGTTGCGCCGCATTTCCTGGACGATGAGTGCCTCTATCAGGGATTGCGAGGCACGTATTCCCGCCGCGTCCTGTTGCGCGTCGATACTCGGGCTGACGATGTCATACCAGGCACGCATCACCAGCCCGCCGTTAATGGTAACGGGGCGCATCGGTGCGTCAGGGAAGAGATAGCGTACCGCGACAGGGAGTTTCAGCTCTTCGGCAACGGGCACAAAATCCCCGCCATCCGCGCCCAAACCATGCAACCAGATAATGCTGTATTGCGGATTCTTGCCGGATTCAAGCATGATATGCGGAACGATTTCACTCATGAGGACAGTCAGGCTGGTTCGGGAATGATCTCGCGCAACACCTGAAAAATCTCGCGATAGTTCTTGGGAGGCTTTTGCGCTTCCATTTCCTTTTGCGCATTGCGTATCAGTGTCCGCAGCCTTTGCGCATCGGCTTGCGGGTACGCGGAAAGCAACTCGGTCAGCGCCGCATCGCTTTCCAGCAAACGGTCGCGCCAGCGTTCGAGCTGGTGCATGTAGGCGACATGATGCTGTGACTTACCCTTCCAGGCATCAAGTTTGGCAAGTATCGGCGCGGGATCCACATCGCGCATCAGTTTGCCGATGTACTGGATTTGGCGGCGCTGCGCACCAAACTTGTTGATGCTCTTCATCCCGCGCAACGCATCGCGCAGGTTTTCAGGAATGTCGAGCTGCGCGAGTTGGTCCTTGCCCAGCTCGGTCAGTTCCTTGCCGAGGTCACGCAACTCGTGCATCTGTTTCTTGATCTTGGTCTTGCTCGGCGGCAGCTCTTCCTCTTCCTCAGGCTCCACGGGCTGGTTGCGCAGGCCGCGTCCCCGCGTGGCTGAACCGTCCGTCTTGCGCGCGTGGGGCCGGATTACCTCTACGCCCCCGTCGTCATGCTCGTCTTCGTCATCGCCGAGATGGATATGCAGCGGTTCGTTTTCGCCGCGATCTTTGTTGTTTGAATTCATGACAGTTAATGTGTGCCTGATGTTAATGTGCCGTGGTTAATATACCGGAAGATACTGCTATGATAGCGCCTTTGGCCAATAATCCGCTTCGCATATGAATAATCTGGTTTCCTCCGCCCCGCGATTTTCCCACCCGGCCGACGTGCTGCGCAACATCGCGCAGGACATGCTGGACTATGCAAAACAACGCGGCGCGTCAGCCGCATCAGTGGATGTTTCTGAAGGATTCGGCCAAAGTGTCACGGTGCGCCAGGGCGCGGTGGAAACCATCGAATACAACCGTGACAAAGGCCTGGGTATCACGGTCTATATCGGCCAGCAGCGCGGCAACGCCAGCACCTCGGATTTCACACCGCGGGCTATGCGCGACACGGTGGATGCCGCCCTGTCGATTGCCAGCTATACCGCGAAGGATGACTGCTCGGGACTGCCCGATGCCGACATGCTGGCACGCGACTGTCCGGACATGGACTTGTACCATCCATGGGATTTGCACGTCGATGACGCGATAACCCTGGCGCAACAGTGCGAGCAAGCGGCTTTGGATACGGATGCACGCATCAGCAACTCCGAGGGTGCGACCGTCAACCTCCACGAAGCGCAATTCGTTTCAGCCAACAGCCTGGGCTTCATCGGCGGCTTTCCAACCTCGCGCCACAGCCTCAGCTGTGCGGTAATCGCCGGACAGGATGACGCAATGGAACGCGATTACTGGTATGCCGTTGCGCGCGATGCAAAGGATCTGCCGGATGTCCGGCAGATCGGGCGCATTGCCGCCGAACGCACGGTACGTCGCCTGAATGCACGCCAGCTCAAAACCATGCAAGTGCCGGTATTGTTTGAAGCGCCGATCGCCTCGGGTTTGCTGGGCAGTTTCGTCAATGCGGTGAGCGGTGGCAGCCTATACCGCAAGTCTTCATTTTTGCTCGATCAACTCGACCAGACCATCTTCGCCCCGCACATCAACATCTCCGATGTGCCGGATATCCCCAAAGGGCTGGCTTCCGGCCCGTTCGACAATGAAGGCGTGCAAACGCAGCGCCGTGTGATCGTCGAAGATGGCGTGTTGCGCGGCTATTTTCTAGGCAGTTACTCGGCGCGCAAGCTTGGCTTGCGTTCCACCGGGAATGCCGGTGGCAACCACAACCTGATTTTACAATCAGGGACTCTGGATTTTGCCGGCCTGTTGAATACCATGTCGTGCGGACTGCTCGTCACCGAACTGTTGGGTCAGGGAATCAATGCCGTGACGGGGGACTACTCGCGCGGGGCGGCGGGCTTCTGGGTCGAGAACGGCGAAATTCAATACCCGGTGCAGGAAATTACCATCGCCGGAAATTTGAAAGACATGTTCCGCAATATCGTCGCGGTCGGCAACGATGTGCTGGTACAGGGTTCACGCCAGTGTGGTTCGATCCTGGTCGAAGGCATGACCATCGCCGGTCGCTGATTTTAGCCGGCCTGTGCAGTTCGGGAGCGTGTCGCCGGATTATTCAACTTGAATTCCCGCACCGCGTGAGTGCCACGCTCCGACACCGTGCCGGCACGAAAACAATTCAGACATGGGGCGGATGTTACGGTTATGCGTCCAATTTATGAACCGCCACGAAATCGGCGATATTCTGCAACAATTCATCTTCCTGGTAAGGCTTGCCCAGATAAGTGTTGACGCCCAGTTGCATGGCGTATTCGCGGTGCTTGTCGGCGGTGCGGGAAGTGATCATGATGATGGGAAGATTTTCCGTCCTGGCAACGCGACGTAATTCTCTGACCAGAGCAAAGCCATCCATGCGCGGCATTTCGATGTCCAGTATCATTACATCCGGCGTGAACTCCTCCATTTTCTCCAGCGCATCCACACCGTCTGTCGCAGTCAACACCTGATAACCGGCGCGGCTCAATATGCGTGAGGTGATCTTGCGCACGGTGAGCGAGTCGTCCACCACCATGATCAACGGCGCGGTATTGAGCAGTTTCTCGGCCACGGGTTGGCTCGCCTTGCCTCCCCCGATACGCTGCGCAAACTGCACCGGATTCAAAATCAGCACCACCTTGCCATCGCCCATCATCGTCGCACCGGCGATCCCGGGCAGGCGCGCCAGTTGTGGGCCGATATTCTTGACCATCGCCTCCTGATTACCCAGCAACTCATCGACATTCAGGGCAATGCGTTGCGTGCCACTGCGCAGCAGCAGCACCATGTTGCGCAGCTGGTTTTCCTGGGCAACTTCCATGTTTCCCAACAGGTACGGCAAATAGTACAGCGGGTATGTATAGTCCTGCCATTCGATTTGTCGCGCTTTATGCAATGCGTCCATCTCAGCAGGCTTCACCTGCCTGACTTGTTCGACCAGGATGGATGGAATCGCGTAAACCACATCCCCCGAACGCACCATCATCACTTTTGTGACCGCCAGTGTGAGCGGCAGATGAATGAGGAACTGAGTACCCTCTCCCCGCTTCGAACTGACCTCGATACGCCCACCCAATCCGGAAATCTCGCTGCGCACCACATCCATGCCGATACCGCGCCCGGCGATTTCGGTGACATCATCTGCCGTGGAAAGGCCGGGGATGAAAATCAGTTGCGCCAGCTGATCATCACTGATCTCTTCATCTTTCTGCAGCAAACCGTTGGCTAACGCCTTTTCGTGCAACTTTGCAAAATTCAGTCCGGCGCCGTCATCACTGAACTCGAACACAACCTCATTGCCTTCCTGGTGCACACTCAAACGAATCTCGCCGATAGGAAGCTTGCCGCTTTTCGCACGCTGTTCGTCATTTTCCAGGCCGTGTACGATGGAATTGCGCAACAAGTGTTCGAAAGGCGCTACCATCTTTTCCAGCACGCTGCGGTCGAGCTCCACGTTCGCGCCCTGCAATTCAAGGTTGGCACGCTTATTCAGCTCCTTGCCGGTTTGCCGCACGATGCGATACAAACGGTCGGTAATACTATTAAACGACACCATGCGCACATTCATCAAACCCTGTTGCAGGTCCCGGTTGAGCCTCCCCTGCGCCAACATCACGGTTGCCGTTTGTTCCAGGTTTTGCAACATCGATTGTTGCACGGTGTGCACGTCATGCACACTTTCATTCATGAAGCGGGTCAATTCCTGCAACCGGGTAAAACGGTCAAATTCAAGCGGATCGAACTGCTCCGCAGTATCTTTTGCCAACGAAATCCGTGCCTGCATCTGGCTCTCTGCCTGTATCTCCACCTCACGCAATTGATGACGCAAACGTACCACGCTGGCCGTCAATTCCAGCAAGCTTTCCTTCAAGACACGCATTTCGGTTTCCATACGCGAGCGTGCCACGCTGATTTCGCCGGCTTCGTTCACCAAACGATCTACCACGTCGGCACGCACACGCAGCATATTGCCCAGCATGACATGTTCCGCGCCCGATTCCGGCGATCGCAGGTCTGCCCTGCGTTCAACCCCTACCGACTGATCTGCCGCGCGGCGCCCGGCCGGAGCCGATTTGGGTTCTTCTGCCTTCTTGCCGCCGCGCAACTCTTTGAGCAGGGTCATAATATGATCGAAATCGCTTTCCAGACCATCCCAGTACCCGGCCTCACCGCTCAATAGTTCTGCCTCCAGCACACGGCCTTCCATTTCATGTGCGATCTCACCGATACGCATCGCACCCACCATGCGTGAACTCCCCTTCATGGTATGCAGCAGCCGTTTTAATAACGGTACATGCTGCCCATCATGAGGCGATTCACGCCATAAACGCAGTCCCTTGCTGATCTTCGGACACAGGTCGTCGGCTTCCTCCAAAAACACCGGTAGCAGCTGCTCGTCGACATCATCAAACACGCCGGGCTTGTTACCCTCGGCATACGCTTCAGTCTGCGCAATCGCAAACACATCCGGCTGTAGCCCGCTTTCTGTTGCCCTGTCATGTTCCCCAGCGGCCTCGCGCAGATTGTCGTTTTCGGCTATCAGCGGCTCGTTCAAGTCCTCGAACACTTGGGGTTCGTTCGCTTCATCGTTCTGCGGCTGGGGAAGTAATACATCCGGTTGTTCAAGATGCTCAAAATCTGCCCGCTCACCGCTCAATTTTGCCTCGACCGGCTCAGCAACCACTTCAATGAAATTATCCCTGTCAGACTGCAACTGGCTAACCAAATCACCGCGTAGCGCGGGAGCTTCCTTATTGCAAACGCTCTGTATCATTTCATCCAGGGCGGCAACGGCCTGTTCAAGCATCAGCAATTGATTCTCGTGCAGCGTGAATTTTTTTTCCAGGCGCGTCTGTAACCAACTCTCCAGGGCGTAGGCCAGTTCCACAACAGCGGCAAATCCCATGGTACGGCTCACCCCCGCCAGCGTGTGGGCGGCGCGCATGAAATCAAATTGCACCACCGGTGGCTCTGCCGTGCGCAACTCATCAAGCTGCTGATGCAATACTGCGATATTCTGTTTTACCTCGGCACTGGCGATTTTGAACAATACCGGAGAGTAAGGGGTCGCCTCGACTGTCTCATCGGCCTTTTCCTGAATCGCCGGGGCGGTTATTGATGGTGCAGTTGAATCCGGCAATTCGGTGGCAGGCAAAACGGCCAGTTGCGTCTCAGTATCGAGACCGTTCTCGATTTGTTGGGCAGTCGCTACCAGATCGTCCGCCTCAATGACCAACTCGTCCTGGTTGCTGAGTATTTCCACCCAGCCGGTAAATGACCGCACTGCCGCATTGATAAAATTGAGCAGTCCCGGCGTGGCCGATTTGTTCACCTGCAACCATTTGTTCATGGCGCGTTCGACACACCATGCAACCTCGCCCAACTCGGTCAGCCCGACCATCCGCCCACTACCCTTGAGGGTATGAAAACCACGCCTTATCGCCACCAATGGTTCATGGCTGTCAGGATGTAACTGGCAGGTATTCAGGTTTTTCAACATGGTGGCCAGTACTTCCTGCGCCTCTTCCAGGAATATGTCGAGCAATTCCTGATCTTCTGCTGATGGATGTGGTATTGCTGCGGAAACCTTTGCCGGTTCAACTTGCACAGGCTCCGCTGACACGGATTCCTCCGGTACAGGTATCAGAAGTGGCTCAACAGAATCGAATAACGGTTCGAGATCCAGCAGAGCGGGTGTCTCGACCGGTTCTGAAGCGATGGTTACCTCCGGTTCGGCAGCTTGACCCAGCCTGTCCATCTCGGCCAGTGCCGCCTGAAGCTGGGAAACATCGGCTGCCTGTCCATGCGTCAGATATTGCAGGTAATTTTCCAGCACGCTCATCGCATTGGCCAGGGCATCCTTTTCGGCCTGCTTGAGTGCATCCCCGTCCTGCGTAAAACGGCCGATATGATCTTGAATCGAGGCCAGCAATTGCTCGGCCTGTTGCAGGGATGAGATACGCAAGCCGCCCTTTATCTGGCTCAGCAATCGCAACAACTCGGGCAGCTCTTCATGGTTGATCGCGCTGTTGAAAAATGCGTTCAACCCTTGCTCCACACGCTGGAGGTTCACCAGCATTTCGCTGACCAGCGAACCCATCACGTCGCCCCGTTGCTCCATCTGGTAATGGAGATCAACCAGTTCAGTCAGCCGTTTCGTGTCCTCGGGTTGATGCTTTATCGCGGCCTGCATACGTTCGGTCAGAATGCGGGCCTGTTCCTGGAAACTCCCGCCTATACGGCGGTAATCCTCTATGCCGCTGTCCAGCAGCAACAGTGCCATTGCCATATCTATGGCAAACGGCCGGGCATGATCCGGCGAAGTCGCATACTGCGACAACATTTGAATCTGTCTGGTCAAATACTGGAGGACATCCCGGTCGAGCTTGTCGCTCTGCAAGGCAATCTGTTCGACTTGCTTGGCGAACTTTTCGCATGAGGCCATATCGCCCTGGGTGCATAGTTCCCAGCTTTCTTCGGCCATGCGCAATTGATCGCGCATGGTGACGAGCATTTCGTCCACCTCACTTGGCGACAGCGCCGAAAGCTCGGGCAAGTACTGATCGAGCGAGTAAACCTGCTTGATCGCTTCCACGTGTTCGCTCACGACATGACTGTGCCCGATCAGATAAAGCATCTCGTTCATTATCGGCGTTACGTCACCCGTGTTGCCCTCAGCCGCCGCGCGCAGCTGCTGGTCTATTCGGCTCAGCAACTTGCGCACATTCATTTCGGGAGGCAACCCGTCCAGCTTCGCGCAATCGAGCAATCCATAGCCCACCCACCAGAACGCGCGACTGCCATCCTGCGGCGCACACCGCAGTGCGCCCTCAAGCGCCTGTTGCATCTGTTGCGCCGAGGCAGCCACATCGTCCTGGCGCATCCACTTCAGCAGGCCCTGCTGATACCGGCTGCGCAACATCTTGAGTTGGGCCACCGCATCGCTCTGCACGGGCAGACTCAATACCGGGTCCGGCAATCGGGCATCGAGGTCGGGATAAAACAAATCCAGCTCGAATGACATTTCCAGGCCGCGCAACTGTTGCAAATCCTGATATTGGGGAAACAGGCGCAGTGAGGCGTTATCCGCGCCATTGAACAGCGAGTCGAGATAGTGCGTGATACCGAACAGGGCGCGACGCAGCACGTCGCGATGCATCCCGGTAACCAGTTGGGGATTTGCCTCAAGCTCGCTCAGCGTGAGTTCAAGCTCGGCACAGAATACTGCGGCGCCAATCAGGCCAACCATCTTTAGTACGCCCAGCAAACTGCGCAGCTCGGTGCGTGCCGCCTCCAGCGCAGGTGCATTGTCCGCCGGAGCACCAAGGTACAGTTCCATTTGCGCATTGATGTCAGCCAGTGTGCTATCCACGCCTGGTTTCACTGCGTCAAGCGTGTTGTAGTCAAATTGTGCACTGTTGGTCATGTGGGTTCGTTCGTTATGCGGATTAACCGGAGTTACAATTTGAAGCCCGCTACCGAACCTCTCAAGCCTTTGGCCAGATCGTTTAGCTGCCCGATGGAGTTGGCTGTCAAACGCGTACCTTCCGTGGTCTGCACGGTAATTTTCAGGATGTCATTCATAACGCTCGCCACTTCGCTTGCCATATCGGTCTGCACCTGGGTCGATGTCGAAATACTGTTGATCAGTGCCGCCAGTTCATTCGATACCCGTTCAATTTCTCGCAGAGATTGGCCCGCCACGTCGGAAAGTTTGGCGCCTTCCACCACACCCAGGGTGCTCTTCTCCATCGCGGCAACTGCGTCATGGGTATCGCCCTGAATGGTTTTCACCAGTGCGCCGATCTGCTTGGTCGCCTCGCCGGAACGTTCCGCAAGTCGCTGCACCTCTTCCGCAACCACCGAAAATCCGCGCCCCGCATCGCCGGCCGATGCAGCCTGGATCGCCGCATTCAATGCCAGCACATTGGTCTGCTCGGTAATGTCGGAAATCAGGTCCACGATCTCACCGATCTCCTGCGAGCTTTCACCGAGCCGTTTGATGCGCTTGGAAGTATCCTGTATCTGTTCGCGTATGCCATCCATGCCGCTGATCGTGTTGCGCACAGCCTGCGCGCCCTGCTCTGTCACCTCAAGTGTGCGGCGTGCCACTTCAGCAGATTTGGCCGCGCTGGAATCCACCTCTTTGATGGATTTGGTCATCAACTCCACCGATTCTCCGGCTGTCTGTATCTCACGCGCCTGTTTCTGCGCAGCGTCGAGCAACCCCCTGGAAATATCATCGGCATTTTTTGTTGCCCGGCCCATCTGTTCCACCGCAGCAATGATTCTGGATACCAGCTTGCGAAACTCTTCTGTGGTGTAGTTCAATGAATCTGCGATGGCACCCGTGACATCTTCCGTGACTGTGGCGCGAACCGTCAAATCGCCGTCGGCCAGGTCACCCATCTCATTCATCAGGCGTAAAATCGCGCTCTGATTTTGACTGTTGATTCGCGCCGCTTCCTCGGCGCGGCGGCGTGAATCATCCACATAGGCCTTGATCATCAGCAGCAGCGATAACAGCAGCAGCAAACCAAATGCCAAAGCGATCTTGATGGCAATCTGCGGAGTTGACTGGTAAGAGTCAACCAAAAGCTGCGCTCCCTTGAACAATGAATCAGAATCATCCACGATCGCTTTGGCTGCACTCTTCGCCGCCACCAGATTTCGCACCTGGGAAATCAGAATCTCGACACTGCTGCGGGTAGTGACAAACAATTCCTTCGCTGCGGCCACATTCTCATCTGCCGCAGGCAGTGTGTTCAGACTGTCTTCAGCGGCATTCAAGTCGATCGCGACCTGGGCCACCTGTTCAATCGACACATCCACTTCCAACAACCTGCTCGCATCCTTTCCGATACGCTCAACTTCCAGGGCAAAACGCGTCGCACGTTCTTTTTCAGCGCCCCTGAAAGTGTCGGTCATCTTTTGTGTCAGGCTGCGCAACTCGGTACTGACCGAATCAATCGCTGACAGGGTCACCGCCAGAGTCACCAGACCCGCACGGCCGGCTTGCAGGGTTTGCACATCTGCCAGGGTTTTATTTGCGCCCTTCATGAACGTGTTGAGCGCAGCGCGCGGGGCACCCGCGGTCGGCGGCAAGGAACCCTTGCCCTTGTCCAACTCGGTCAAAATATCAGTCATGTTTGCCCTGCTTGCTTCCAGCTCATCAAACGCGTCCGAATTTCCGGACAACGCTTGCTGCGCATCTTTGGCCAGCCGCTGCGACAACATCAGCAACCGGCTGGATTGCCCCACGTAGCGCACATTGTTGTTTTCCTGACGGTTACTCATATAGGCCGCAATCGCGGTTAATACGAAGAAGATTGCCGCGCCCACGCCAAATTGTTTCAGCCTGGATTTGGTTAATACCTGATTAATTGCCATGTTCTTTCTCTCCTCCCAGGGAATTTCTTAAAAACCCAAATTGCTAAATGCCTATCTGTAAAAAATCGGACTGCTCCAGCAAACCCGGCACATCAAACTTGAGCCAGGGAACACCCGACTCATCGTGATACTCGACCCGCCCATCGATCTCGTTGTTTTGCCAGTTTTTCGCATCGCGCAAACCCAGTACGCGATCGACCAGCAGCGCCGCGTTAAACGCGTGCCCTTCTGAAACCAGCAACACACGATTATTACTGTCCCCGGATACTGCGCCGCTATGCCCATAGGTTGCCATATCAATCACGCCGTACAAGTTACCGCGCACATTCGCCACACCGCGAAACCAGGACTTGGTGAAAGGTACTGCAGTCAAGGGCGGCAATGGCAACACTTCGCCGATATCCGCCATATCCACCAGCCAGTTTTTCCCGCCAATCTCCACACCCAGCGTGGACACCCGCAACTCGGATAAATCCGACATCTGCAGCCGATCAATCAGATTCTGCTGAAACTCGCGCAAATTTAACCGTTTTGACATTGATGGCGCCTCTGATAATTCGTGGATTTCATCTGCTTCCCGCGCTTGATCACCGCGCGACCCCGGCGTAATACGGCAGCACAACCCGCATCCGGCCCTGCCTTGCACCAAAGCCCGGTATTCGAATGTGTAGCGAACCGCTCATGGGTTTGATATCGAGGAAATGTTGCCCCTCCCGGAAAATCGCATGCGACAAGCGCAACAGGCTGATGCCCATCCGGATTTTCGACGTTATCCCAAAGCGGCAATCTTGCTTAACAGGTCTGCCTCATTTATCGGCTTGACCACGTAGTCCTTGGCCCCTTGACGCACACCCCAGACCTTGTCGGTTTCCTGATCCTTGGTAGTGCAGATAATCACCGGAATATGTTGTGTTTCCGGATCCCGTGTAATCGCCCTGGTCGCCTGAAAACCGTTCATTCCCGGCATCACCACATCCATGATGACCAGATCCGGCTGGCTCAGCTTGGTTTGTGCCACACCCTTTTCGCCGTCCTCGGCAAATGAAACCTCGAATCCCCGCCTGCTTAACATTTCCCCGATAAAATGGCGCTCCGTTGCCGAATCATCGACGACCAATATTTTTTTAATTCCCATAATCCAACTCCTTTTCTTCTTGGGTATGTCTAATGACCGCCTCTTGCAAACTTCTTTTGTTGAATGGTTTGAGTAAATATTGATCGGCCCCGACCAGTTTGCCGCGCGCGCGATCAAACAGCGTATCTTTGCTGGTCAACATGATCACGGGGGTTTTTCTGAATTGCGGATGCCTTTTGATGAGCGCACAGGTTTGATAGCCGTCCAGCCGCGGCATCATCACATCCACAAAAATGACATCGGGGTGGTTATCCACCACCTTGGCCAGGCCGTCGAATCCGTCTTCTGCAAGGATGACTTGGCAGCCCGCCTGCGACAGGAATATTTCTCCGCTACGCCTTATTGTGTTGCTATCATCAATCAGCAGCACCTTCACCCCCGACAATGGCAGGTCCTCGCTCATCTCGCTCCCTTTTGCATTGACACAGACCCACCCAGTGCCCCGGGTGCATGAATGGCATTAATGCTAACGTATCTCGCGCGCCCTGTCATGACGATTTACCGTCGCCAAAATTGCGGGGTAAACAGGATCAGCACGGTAAAGATTTCCAGTCGGCCGACCAGCATGGCTGTCGTGCACACCCAGGTCTGAAAATCGGTTAACCCGGAATAGTTGTTGGCCGGTCCGACCGTGCCGAGTCCGGGGCCGCAATTGTTTATCGAAGCGAGCACAGCGGTAAACGCCGAGATGAAGTCCATTCCGCTGATCAACAGCACAAAAGTCAGCGTAACCACCGTCATGAAATAAAGGAAGATAAATCCCAGCACCGCAAACACGATGTTATTGGCCACCACCTGCCCGCCGATCTTCATCGGATTGATCGCAGCCGGGTGCAGCAGCCTGAGGAACTCGCGGCCTGCCTGCTTCACCAGTACCAGGGTCCGGACCATCTTAATGCCGCCTCCCGTCGATCCCGAGCTTGCCGCAATCGCGGTAAGGAACATCATCCACAGCGGCGCGAAAATCGGCCACTGCGCATAATTCACGCTGGCATAACCCGAGCTGGTCGCGATAGATACAACATTGAAACTGGCATATCGCAATGCGGCCAAGAAATCCGGATACACATTCTCCCAGCGCAGGAACAGCGCGATGCCGACACAACTTGCCAGAATCAGGCCAAGCGAGGCTACCGCTTCCGAATCGCGCAGGTACACTTTCAACGACCGACTGCGCCATACCAGGAAGTGCGTGGAAAAATTAACCACCGCGAACAGCATGAACACAATCATCACCACTTCGATCAATGGCGAATTGAAATAGCCGATGCTTGCATCATGGGTAGAGAACCCGCCCAGGCCCATCGCGGAAAATGCATGGCAAACCGCATCCAGCCAATTCATGCCCGCCCATTTCAAAGACGCGATACAGGCCAATGTGATGGTCAAATATACAAGCCACAGATTGCGCGCCGTCTCGGCGATTCGGGGAGTCAACGCATTGTCTTTCATGGGACCCGGCGTCTCCGCCTTGAACAATTGTCGACCGCCGACGCCCAGCAAGGGCAGGATCGCCACTGCCAGCACGATGATTCCCATACCGCCCAACCATTGTAATTCGCATCGCCAGATATTGATGGCAGGAGGCAGGTAATCCAGCCCGACCAGCACCGTCGCACCGGTGGTGGTCAAACCCGACATGGTTTCAAAATAGGCATCGGTGAACGACAACCCATTGATCACCAGCAACAACGGCAATGTTGCCACGGCAGGTATCGCCGTCCACATCGCAACCACCAACAGATAGCCGTGCCGGACAGAAAGCTCGCCGTTATAGCGGCGCGTCAAAAGCCACATCAGGAATCCTATGGCCGAAGTCCAGACCATGGCCATCAGAAAATCGGGCAACGTTCCATCGTCGTATATCCACGATGCCGCCAACGGCACCAGATAGGTAACGCTGAACACCACCAGCATCAAACCCAATACGTGAACAACAGTCAGCGCGCGTTGCATCAGAAGAAACCGATATTGACCTGAAACAATTTCTCGACCTTGCGCACCATTCCCTTATCGATGACAAAGACGATGATATGGTCCTCGGCTTCGAGAACCAGATCGTGGTGCCCCATGATGACTTCATCGCTGCGCACGATCGCACCTATGGTCGCCCCCCGGGGCAGATCGATCTCATCGATGCGCCTGCCGATAACCCGGGAAGACTGGCGATCACCGTGCACCACCAGCTCCAAAACCTCCGCTGCGCCGCGCCGCAGGGAATGAACTGTAGCGACATCTCCCTGACGCACGTAAGCAAGCAATGAACCGATGGTGACATGTGCAGGCGACAATGCAATATCGATTTTTCCGCCTTGCAGCAGATCCACGTAGGCACTGCGATTGATCAGCGCGATTACCTTGCCGGCGCCGCCCTGCTTGGCAAGCAGCGCCGACATGATGTTATTTTCGTCATCATTGGTCAGCGCGCAGAACACATCTACCTCGCTGACATTTTCCTGCTGCATCAGCTTTTCATCCGTGCCGTCGCCATTCAACACCAGCGTGCGGGTCAGTTCCCCCGCTAATTTCTGGCAGGTATTTTTATTGTGCTCGATCAGCTTGACCTGATAGTCTTTCTCCAGCGCTCTGGCCAGACGAAAACCGATATTGCCGCCGCCGACGATCATCACCCGCTTGGCGGGTTTATCCATGCGACGCATCTCTTTGAGCACGCTGCGGATATTGTCGGTCGCGGCAATAAAGAAAATCTCGTCATCTTCCTCGATCACCGTGCTGCCTTCAGGAATAAGCGGGCCGTCCTTGCGGAAAATTGCGGCAACACGTGTTTCCACTTGAGGCATATGGGTGCGCAGGAAACTCAGCGGTTTGCCCACCAGTGGTCCGCCATGAAACGTGCGCACCGCCACCAGCGAGGCCTTGCCCTGGGAAAATCTCTGCACCTGCAATGCTTCCGGAAATTCGATCAGCTTGACGATGTAATCGGTAAGAATCTGTTCCGGACAAATCGAAAAGTTCACACAGAAATTGTCCTCGCTGAACACCTCCTTGCGAGCCAGATAATCGGGGGAGCGAATACGTGCGATACGCGTCGGAGTGTTATAAAGACTGGCTGCAAGCTTGCAGGCCACCAGATTGACTTCGTCGCTTTGCGTAACCGCCAGCAGCATGTCGGTATCGACTATGCCGGCTTGTTCCAGGACGGAAGGATGTGCTGCATTTCCAACCAATGTGCGCAAATCAAGCCGGTCCTGCAACTGGTGCAGTTTTTCGGGGTCGTTATCCACAACGGTAATGTCGTTTGCCTCGCCGACCAGACTTTCCGCCACTGTGGAACCGACCTGACCCGCACCAAGTATCAATATTTTCACCAGGCCCCCTTATTGGTTACTGCTGTTTACGTATCCAGTTTTTCCATTCTTCGAACAGCTTTTTATCTCGTGCAGCAATCACGGAACGCTGCCAGATGTCCCCTTGTGCAAAATCATCGGTCTCGATACAACAGGCGTGACCGCCCGATTCCATGTAAATCAATGCTCCGGCGGCATAGTCCCAAAGTTTTTGTCCTCCATGCAAGTACATGTCGTAGCGTCCGGCCGCGCTGTAACACCAGTCCAGCGCGCTCGCGCCAAAGTTGCGCTGCGAAGAATAGGGCGGATTGGTGGCCAGCTGCGTGACCAGTTTTTTCTTGAGGCGCTTCATGTCGACGCTGGCCAGCGCTTGAGCCATTGAAACCTTCGTTTCGCGGCCCAGCATCTTTTCACCGTTCAGAAATGCGCCGCGCCCGCGCTCGGCCGCAAACATCTCATTCGCCACGGGGTCATACACCACACCCAACATGCTTTTACCTTCGCGTATCAGCGCGACGGATACCGCGAAATACGGCAGGCCGCGCACGAAGTTGGATGTACCGTCTATAGGATCAATGCACCACAGGCCATCATGGCCCGCCTCCCATAGCACGCGTTGTTGTGCGTCTGTCATTTCCTCGCCCAGCACCGGCACATTGAGGATCGCCTGCAGTTTCTTGCACAATGCACTTTGTGCGGCGATATCCGCTTCGGTACACAAACTGCCATCACTCTTGTGTCGATGAGCGACCCTGAGATAACGCGGCATGATTTCTTCCGCCGTAACCAGCTTTATTGCCGCGATCACCGCCTTGAGCAGGGCGCTCATGCTGACTGATGTGCTCAAGCTATTCTGCCCCGGGTGGCCCATGCCGGTTATCATTTGATGTCTTGTGCTTCACTGTGCCATTTAATGGAACAGCCCATGCTGGCGATCTGCTCGCGCGGCCCCTGCCCGGTCTGCGCCACCTGCAGCATGGCATTGAACAGATCGCGCGGCGCATCAGGCACGGCTTCCTTGCGCGAAGCATCCAGCCGGCCGCGGTAGTGCAACTCAAGACGGGCATTAAATCCAAAGAAATCGGGCGTGCAGACTGCCCCGTAATCCCTGGCAATCTGCTGCGCCTCGTCCCACACATAGGGAAACGGATAACCGTATTGCTGCGCGACCAGTTTCATGTTGTCGAAGGAGTCTTCGGCGTAATCGGCCGGATCATTCGACATGATGGCGATTGTGTTGATGCCGTGCTGTTGCAATTCTCGCGTGTCGCGGATGATGCGCTCGCGTATGGATTTCACGTACGGACAATGGTTGCAGATGAACATCACCAGCAAACCGTTCTTGCCCCGTGCGTTTTCCAGGTTATAGCGCTTGCCATCCACGCCCGGCAAGTCGAAATCCGGGGCATGCCAGCCAAAATTACATAACGGGGGTTGCAGACTGACCATTTCATATTCCTGACAATATCTTCCAAGCCGATATATTATCACGTCAACAACCATATTCATTTGCTCCCTGACCATGCCGCGCTTCTACTGCCCCCCTCCAATACCGTCCAGCGGCACGTTCGATCTGCCACAGAATGCGGCACACCACGCTTCGCGCGTGTTGCGCTTGAGGGTGGGCGACACGATAGATATCTTCGACGGGATCGGCAACGAATGTCACGGGCTGATTGCCGATCTCAGCGCCAGGAATGTGACCGTGGCCAACATTACTGCAAACCACACCCAGCGCGAATCGCCATTGCACACCCTGCTTGCACAAGCAATTTCCAGCAGCGAAAAAATGGATTGGGTCATCCAGAAATCCACCGAGCTGGGTGTTACGGAAATTCAGCCGCTTGCCACTGAGCGAAGCGTGGCCAGACTGTCTGCCGAACGCACCGCCAGAAGGCTCGAGCATTGGCAACAGGTCGCCATCTCCGCATGTGAACAATGCGGCCGCAACGTGTTACCAGAGATACACGTGCCGCTCGACATCATGGACTGGCTGCAACAGGTAAAAGCGATACCGGATACTAAATATATCCTGCTGCCGGAAGGGGCAGTCTCGCTGCATGACCAGTCCAGACCGGGCGGCAAAGCCGCACTGCTTGTCGGTGCCGAGGGAGGGTTTTCTGATGCAGAAAGCGATATGGCACTACATTGCGGATTTGTCCCCATACGTCTGGGCGCGCGCGTAATGCGCACCGAGACCGCGGCCATAGCAGGGCTCGCGGTACTGCAAACGCTGTGGGGAGACTTTTAGCCGGCTTTATGATGTAGTGCAGAAAACATCGCGCATCATCCCCACCAGCTTCAGGGTACGCAAATCACCAATGCGATAATAAACTCGGTTTGCGTCCTTGCGTGTCGCAAGCACACCTTTGTCGCGTAGTATCGACAAATGCTGGGAAATGTTGCTTTGTGAGGTGCCAACTTGTTCCACGATGTCCTGCACACTGACTTCCTGATCGCCGAGCACGCATAATATCTTCAAGCGCAACGGGTGGGCGATTGCCTTGACGGCTTGTGCAGCCTGGCGAATGTCTTCATCTCTATCAATCAATTTGTTTGCCATGTTCGTATTCCAATCGTCCCAAGATTACCCTGCCAAGGCTCGAGCCAAGCAGCACAATTTCGTCTAAAATAGACCCACGCAAAAATCATCATACACTTATATTCTACATCAATGAACGTCACCCCTGTCTTACTACTTATTCTTGACGGATTTGGCTACCGTGAAGATCCCGATAGCAATGCCATTCTGGCCGCCCGCAAACCAAACTGGGACAGACTCTGGCGTGACTACCCGCACACCCTGATTAACGCTTCCGAGAAATTCGTCGGTCTGCCTTCCCTCCAAATGGGCAATTCCGAAGTGGGGCATCTCAACATCGGCGCCGGTCGCGTGGTGTATCAGGACTTGAGCCGTGTCGACGTTGATATTGAGACTGGCAGTTTTTTCACCAATCCCGCATTAAGCAAGGCGGTAGCATTGGCAAAACAGAATGGCAGCGCATTGCACATCATGGGGCTTCTCTCACCGGGTGGCGTACACAGCCACGAAAATCATATCTTCGCCATGCTGGAAATGGCTGCCCGTAACGGCCTGAAGACCGTTTATCTGCACGCGTTTCTGGATGGTCGCGATACACCGCCCAAAAGCGCGGCAAAATCGTTGCAGTTATTGCGGGAAAAATGCACGGCATTGGGTGTTGGCCGGATTGCCAGTATTGTCGGGCGCTTTTATGCGATGGACAGAGACAATCGCTGGGAACGTGTTCAACCTGCCTATGAACTACTTACCCAGGGTCAAGCAGAATTTACCGCATCAGATGCAATTGGGGGTCTTGAGCAAGCTTACGCACGCGGCGAGTCTGACGAGTTCGTCAAACCCACAGCCATTATCGAAAATGGCGCGCAAGCGGCAGCCATGCAAGATGGCGACGCGGTGATATTCATGAATTTTCGCGCAGATCGCGCCCGTGAAATCACACGCGCCCTGACAGACCAGTCTTTCAGCGGGTTTACCCGCGCCTATTTCCCCAAACTGGCCACATTTGTCACATTGAGCCGCTATGGCGAGGATTTTGATTTGCCCTGTGCCTACACCCAGGCGCCCATACACAACGGTTTCGGTGAATATCTGTCCAATCTGGGACTGAAGCAGTTGCGTATCGCCGAAACAGAAAAGTATGCCCACGTCACCTACTTTTTCAATGGCGGCAGGGAACAACCCTATCCCGGCGAAGAACGTATTCTGGTACCTTCCCCAAAAGTCGCTACCTACGACCTCAAGCCGGAAATGAGCGCGTTCGAAGTGACTGACAAACTTGAAGCTGCAATCATTAGTGGGCAATACCAGGCCATCATCTGCAACTACGCCAACGGTGATATGGTGGGACACAGTGGCAACATGGCTGCGGCCACACTTGCTATCGAAGCGCTGGATATTTGCATCGGTCGCGTGGTCAAAGCGATGCAATCCATCGGCGGCGAAACCATCATCACAGCCGATCATGGCAACGCTGAACAAATGCAGGATCGCGTTACTCACCAGGCGCACACTGCACACACGATGAATCCGGTACCTTTCCTGTATATCGGACGCAAGGCCAAGTTGGAAGACGGAGGTTCTTTGCAAGATCTTGCACCCAGCCTGCTGGCGATGATGGGCTTGCCGAAACCCGTGGAAATGACCGGGCACAGTTTGATTCAGACACAGTGATCTTGCATTCGACTTCAACACAGTCACCCCCGAACCCAACTCTTTTTCGCCCGGATTTTGCTGTTCATTTGCATAACGTACCGCGCAAATTCCGGGGTAAAATCCCGTTTGCGCCCGGAACAGGCTTGATACGCTTCCTATGGATGGCATTGTGTTGCCTGACCCTGGTCAATGTGGCATTCGCCAGTCAACAGGAAGAACTGGACAATCTGCGTAATCGTATCGCTGCTGTTCAGCGGAACATGGACAAGACCAGCGAATCCCGAACGGAAGCTGCAGATTCGCTGCGTGAATCGGAGCGTGCGATCAGTAACAGCAATCGCAAACTCGCCGATATCTCCGCACAACAACGTGCCGCCGACCAAAAACTCAACAAGTTGCAGGGACAGCTACACAATTTGAATAGCGACATGGCGGTGCAGCGGACTCTGCTCGGCAAGCTGCTTTATCAACAATACCTTGGCGGAAAACAGGAATATCTCAAGCTGTTGCTGAACAGTCAGGATCCCAACCAAATCGCCCGCAACCTTCAGTACTACCAATATATCGCCCGCGAACGCGCAGCCTGGCTGGCCACGCTGCGCAAAAATCTCTCCGCGTTGGACACGCTTAGCATATCCACACGCGAACAACGTGAGAAACTGGCATCGTTACGCACGGAACAAGCGGCCCAGAAAGCTGCTCTGGTTAAGCAACAGCACGCCAGACAGCGGGTGTTGGGGAAAATTTCTCTCCGACTGCGTCGGCAACGCCGCGAGATCACGCATCTGCAACACGACGAGAACCGCCTTTCGCGGTTGGTCAACCAACTGACTGAAATGCTTGCTCAACCAACATCAAAATCCCTGTTTCGCAATGACAAACTTCCTGACAGTCGATTTGACGGTCGCCCGTTTGACCAGCTAAAAGGCAAACTCACTCTGCCGGTCAAGGGCGAACTTACCAATCGCTACGGCACACCGCGACCGGGCAGCACAGTCGACTGGAAGGGGTTGTTTCTCAGAACTTCGGACGGTCAACCTGTCAAAGCAATCGCGGCCGGTCGTGTCGTGTTTGCCGACTGGCTGCGCGGTTTCGGCAACCTGCTTATTATCGACCACGGTGAGGGATACATGAGCCTGTATGGCAACAACGAAACGCTCTACAAGCAGGTCGGCGATGTGGTGCGCGGAGGAGATACCGTTGCGGCAGCGGGGAATACCGGCGGCAACGAGAATTTCGGTTTATACTTTGAGTTGCGCCATGAGAGCAAGCCGCTCGATCCAATGAAATGGATGGCAATACAACAACACTGAGGAAATCATGAGACTCATTCAAAAAGCGGGTTTGGTTGGTCTGGGCTTGTTTGCGGGCGTGGCTATCAGCCTTAACTACTCGGCGATGGCGGACAAGGAAACAGTCTCCACGCCTTTGCCTGTTGAAGAGTTGCGCGCTTTCTCCGAGGTGTTCGGTCGCATCAAAAGCGACTATGTCGAACCGGTCACAGACAAACAATTAATCACTAACGCCATCGCCGGCATGCTGAATGGCCTGGATCCACATTCCGCCTATCTGGATGCGGACGCATTCAAGGAACTTCAAGTCGGCACACATGGCGAATTCGGCGGACTGGGTCTAGAAGTCGGCATGGAGGATGGCGTGATAAAAGTCATCTCACCGATTGAAGACACCCCGGCTTATCAAGCCGGTATTAAACCGGGCGATTTCATCATCAAGATTGATGACACGCTGATCAAGGGCATGGCACTGAACGATGCAGTCAAGCGTATGCGCGGCAAACCGGGTAGCAAGGTCGTTTTAACCATTATTCGCAAAAGCGAACCCAAGCCATTTGAAATCACTTTGACTCGCGCCGTCATCAAAGTGAGAAGCGTGAAGTTCAAACTGATCGAGCCGGGTTATGGCTTTGTCCGTATCACACAGTTTCAGGAAATGACCGGCCAGAACCTCGCCACCGCACTGGAAAAACTGGTTACAGAAAACAAGGGGCCACTGAAGGGCCTCGTGCTTGACTTGCGTAATGATCCGGGCGGACTTTTAACTGCGGCGGTCGCCGTGTCCTCTGCATTTCTGCCCAAAAACGCACTGGTGGTTTACACCGAAGGCCGCACCGAAGATGCCCAAATGCGCCTGACGGCCAACCCGGATAATTACTTGCGCAGCAATACCGACAAAGATTACCTGAAAAACGTGCCTGATTCGATTAAAGGCGTGCCCCTGATCGTGTTGGTAAACGCCGGCACTGCATCTGCTTCCGAAATTGTTGCCGGCGCGCTGCAAGATCACAAGCGCGCGGTGATCATGGGAGAACAAACTTTCGGCAAGGGCTCGGTTCAAACAGTCTTGCCTTTGGGAAATGGC
>JBBRFZ010000036.1:0-21961 GCA_038241165.1 Burkholderiales bacterium
CACGCTCAATACCCCGGTCACCAGACTGCCCAGCGTTTTCTTGTCCAGTGCCAGATATTTAAGCAGTAAGAGGGTGATCAGAGCGGCGGGCAAGCTGCCCAGACTGAGCAAACCCACCACTTTCCAGTCCACTGTGCCGCGCTTGCCATGCACCCAGCCGCCCAGCGTCTTGGTCAGCGAGGCATACAGCAAATCTGTACCGACCGCGGTGGCCGGGGAAACACCAAAGACCAGCACCAGCAACGGCGTCATCAGCGAGCCGCCGCCCACCCCTGTGACGCCGACGACCAGCCCGACCAGAAATCCGGATAATGTGTACATCCAGTCCATGCGCTACCACCAGCTGAAATCAATGAAGCGCATTCTAGGTTGCACGCCTTATATCTTTAAATACTTTTATGTTAGTATCTTATAGCTTATTAATATGAAAGAAGGCGCCATGAATCTGCAACAACTGCGTTTTTTAAATGAGATCGTGCGCCAGGGATTGAACATTTCCGAAGCCGCCGGCGCGCTGTACACCTCGCAGCCCGGCATCAGCAAGCAGATCCGTTTATTGGAGGAAGAACTGGGTATCGAGATATTCGTGCGCAACGGCAAGCGCATCGTCGCCATCACCGAGCCGGGCAAGGCCGTGCTGACCATCGCCCAGCGCATGCTGCAAGATGCAGGCAATCTCAAACAGGTTGCGGAGGAATTCCATTCGCAGGACAGCGGTAAATTGACCATCGCCACCACGCACACCCAGGCACGCTACGCCCTGCCACCCACCGTAAAGCAATTCATCAAGGGTTATCCTGGTGTCAGGCTGGTAGTGCACCAGTTGAACACCACTCAGATGGCCGAACTGGTGCTGTGCGTGGAAGCCGACATCGGCATCGCCACCGAAAGCCTGGCGTTGTATGACGAACTGGTCACGCTACCCTGTTATGAATGGAATCATTGCATCATCGCGCCGCTCAAACACCCGATACTGGCGGAAAAGAAGCTCACGCTGGCGAAGATCGCGCAATACCCGATCATCACCTACGACTTCGCCTTCACCGGACGCAACAAGATCAATGCCGCGTTCGAGGCAGCCAACATCCAGCCCAACATTGCGCTGACCGCGATCGATGCGGATGTGATCAAGACTTATGTGGAATTGGGTTTGGGTATAGGGATACTGGCGAAAATGGCTTTCGTCCCCGATCGTGACAAACAATTGCGCATGCTGGATGTAAGCCATTTGTTCAAACCCAGCACCACCCGGATCGCGATACGCCAGAATGAATACCTGCGTGGCTACACTTACGACTTCATTGAACTGTTTGCCCCGCACCTGACCCGCGAAGTGGTTGCCAGGGCGATGCATGTCTCGACATGAACAGACTGGCGAACTTGATCCCGCGCAGCCCTGCACCCGGAAGCTGACTCAACTGCGCGGCAGCATATGGATAGCGGTATGCGGCGTGATGCAGGATGTAGCCTGCTGGATGAAGCGTAGTGCAATCCGGAGCATTGGACAGCACTACTACCTTGCTATAGAAATATATCCTTGCGACGAGCGGAAACCATAGCCTGCTGTATGTCGCCGATTTTTATCTGCATCCGGAACATGACGCTGCGGCAGTCCGCCGCCGCTTGACCGGAATGGCCATGGAAAGCGAATATCTGAAGCCGGAAACATCGGTGGCGGTGACCGTAAAGGAAAACCCCTGGGGCACCCACTACCGGCTGAAAGCCTACGTCAAGGATAGCCGGAAACAAACTTTATTCGCCTCAGACCTGACGGTACCCGGGAAGGCGGCGCTGACGTCAATGGCGGTACGTTTCGCACAGGCGACTTATGCTGAAACTAAAAATATTGAGAACTGATCTCGTGCACGCGGGCTTAACAAGCGCGCTGGTGGCACGTGGAGGTTGAGGATGCAGCGGTATGCGGCGTATCAACATTGAACGGCGAACCTTGAGGCGAAGGCGATAAACCGGGATTATTCTGGTTAACGTATAATGCCAAGCGTAATACTTTGCGCATCATGATCAAGTCGTTCTCCTGCAAGGAAACTCAAGCGCTGTTCGAAGGCGGCAGTCCGCGCCGCTTCCGTGCGATTAAGACAGTGGCCGAGCGCAAGCTGACGCAACTGGAGGCTGCTGCCACATTGGATTTCCTGCGTTCGCCGCCGGGCAATCGGTTGGAAGTGTTGCACGGCGACCGCAAGGGGCAATGGAGCATCCGCGTGAACGACCAATGGCGCATCTGTTTCAAGTTTAAGAATGGCGACGTGTTCGATGTCGAAATCGTCGATTACCACTAGGGAGTTCAATATGGTGAAGAATGGAATGCGCCCGGTACATCCGGGAGAAATACTGCGTGAGGAATACCTCGTGCCGATGGGCATGAGTGTTCACGCGCTGTCGCAGGCACTGCGTGTACCTGCCACGCGATTGCACGAGATCGTGAAAGAGCGCCGCTCGATCACACCCGATACCGCACTGCGGCTGGCGCGATATTTCCGCACCGATGCGCAGTCGTGGCTAAATCTGCAAATGAGCTACGACTTGAAGATCGCCGAGGCTGAGTTGAAAGACAAGATTGAGCGGGAAGTGGAGGCGATGGCGGTGTGAAGAGTGCGCTGCTTATTGTGCTACTCTGAAATTACAGCAAGGAGGCGGGTATGGGCTTTCGTTTCCGCAAGTCGATCAAGATATTTCCAGACATCAGGATCAACCTCAGCAAGTCCGGCATCAGCACATCGGTAGGCGTGCCCGGCGCAACGGTCAACATCAAGGGCAACAAAACCACCACCACGGTCGGTCTTCCGGGTACTGGAGTCAGCTATAGATCATCGTCGCAGATACCGGAACCGCTTGGGCAAGATAGGCGCATTAGCGGCGGCACTGTTCTATTCTGGGGGTTGGTGGCGTTTGCCGTTGTCATGGTGTGATTTGCGCACTGACTAGCGAAACCCAGCCTCATTCAAAATGTTGAGCGAGCCTGCCGCCAGCCGTGCGTGCAGACGCCACGCAACAGCACGGCGGCATGTGGAGGTTGAGATTCACCCCTTGGATTCCATCCGGGCTACCCTGCTACAGTGCTATCAAATAATGCTTGCAATTGATGGTGCAAGACACTAACATTTCACCCTGTGAAAACAAAACATCGCAAGACATTGGAAGCCATTTTCACCAAGCCGACAAAAGCCAATATCATTTTTGCGGACATTGAGGCGCTGTTTGTCGGCTTGGGCGGGGAAGTGGTCGAAGGCGACAGTTCGCGCATCGCCATAAAGCTGAACGATGACCGGGTACATTTCCATCGTCCGCATCCCGGCAAGGAAGCAAAAAAATATCAGGTGGAAGACGCCAGGGAGTTTTTAGAAAGACAGGAAACCAAACCATGAACAACACCATGACCTACAAAGGCTATACCGCACGGGTCGAGTTCGATCCCGGCGACAACATATTCGTCGGGCGCGTGCTCGGTGTGCGGGACATCATCGGATTCCACGGCGAGACCGTAGCCAAGCTGACCGCCGATTTTCATGCGGCAATCAACCACTACATAGCCGTATGCAAGCAGGAAGGCAAGACACCCGAAAAGCCCGCTTCCGGCAAACTCATGCTGCGTGTACCGCCGGAAATCCACGCCGCCGCGCTGGTCGCCGCCAAGGCACATGGCAAGAGCCTTAACCAATGGGCGGTGGAAGTATTGGCGCACGCGATCTGAAGGGCGGACGATGCTTCCATGAAGTGTTCGGCGCAATTGCCGCATGTATGCGGACGCCGACGCAACTGCGCGGCGGCATGTAGAGGTTGAGATTCAGCGGTATGCGGCGTGATGCATCTGGTGCAATGCGCGTTGCTTATTGCACTCTACTGGGCTATCTTCACCCACATGCAATTCGACGGTAAGTGTTTCTATGCCAGCGCACCCTCACAGTGTTAAGTCCAGCGTCTTTGCCGACTACGCTCAAGCAATCGGTTGGGTATGCATGCGATGGACTTTTTTAGAAGTAATGATCGACCAATTGTTGCTTACGCTTGTCCCGTTAGAGCATGGCAAAGTAGGAGAATCGCTTACATCCAACGTCGACATGAAGAACAAAATCAAAATTGCTCTTGCCATCGGGTTTCTCAAAAAACCAGACGATCAGTGGTTCGATGAATTGAAAGCCGTATTAGACTTGGCCGATAACGAATTGCGAGCTAAGCGCAATCGCTTCGCGCACGATCTCTTTATGTTTGACCGAACATCGGATGCTGTCAAAAAACTTCATTTCCATACTGTGCTTAAAAAACCACAAGCCAGGAAGCCGCTAGAACTGACTACGCTTCACGAAACAAAGGTATTGCCAGAAGAAATTTGGGCTACTGCTGACGCAATTGAGAATGCGGCAGGGAAGATTGCCATTCTAAATTCGCAGCACCAAATGTTGACGCGCCGGGCATTGCGTCAAAAATCTCCATGACAATTTTCTCGTTAGTCCAGCAGGATGGGAGTGTAGCGATCCCATCATCTTCATGCTCTTGCCGCATAGCTTTTGTTGGGTATCGCTACGCTCCACCCAACCTACACATCACGTTTTCGTTTTCCGCTTTGCCGTTTTCTTTTCCGTTGGCAACAGGCTGGTGAGTTGCTGGTAGTGCTCGAACAAAAACTCCACGCGTTGCGCGTCGCTGGTGAAGGCGGCTTTGACAAAGTTACGCGATCCTCTACGAGATGAATTTCGTGAGGAATCGTCAGTGCGGTAGCAGGCGTCTACGGCGCGGTCAAGGGCTTGATGGGCTTTGACCAGCGCGGGCGGCATCGTGAGCGGGTCGTAGAGGTCGGCCAGCGAGCTTTGCGGGAATTGCGCGCGGGCGTCCAGCACGGTTTGCGCGGCGGCTTCGATTTTCCCCTCTCCCTCCGCTGCGCTCCTCCCTCTCCCCACTCGGGGGGAGAGGGGCTGGGGGGAGGGGGCGTCAGGCCACGGGTAGTTGTTATAGACAATGCCCGCCGAATAGCGGTAGCGGCTTTCCAGTCGTCCGCACACCGTGCGCATCCATGCGTTGTGCATGGTGCTGGAGAGGACGCCGAAGTGGTAGAGCGTGGCGTGGGGAAGAATTTTGACCAGATTGCTGCTCAAGGTATCCGGCTGCTCGAACCCGATGGGAATGAAGGCGCGACGCTCGGATGAAACTTCGGGGATCACCAGATAGGGTGCATCGGGGATGTTCTCAACATGAAAGCGAGTCGGCGTGGCGGCGAGTTTTTGCGTGGGCGCGCTCTTGCTGGCGAGGCGCAGTTCGCGCACCGCTTCCACGCGCTTCATCGCTTCCGGCATGTGGCGCAGTTTGTTTGGCGGGCAGTCGCCCAGCCACAAACACCAGCGTTCGTAACCGTTCAGGAATTCGTCCGCGCCTATCCAGCGGCGGAACCACTTCGCCGCCTGCGGTTCACGTTGCAAAAATTCATCGCGCTCCTCCGGCGTGAACAGATAGTTGCCGCCGTCTATCGGTTTGTTGCCGATGCCGATCTCGGGCACGGCGCAAATCGGGTGCTGGCGGTTGACCAGCAACACATCCGGCGCATCCACCAGATACGGGTTGATGTTGGCAGCTTTGATGGCGTGCGGCTCGCCGCGGATGTCTTCGTATTCGTAGATGGTTTTGTTCTCCGCCTCGAACGCACCGAAACCGATGATGACGCAATGCACCGCCGCCATGCCGCGCGCTTCGTTGCTCCACTGGAAGGTGCGGTGGGCGAAGTGGATGCGGATGCCCTGCGCGAGCAGCCAGCTCCACAGCACGCCGACCTGCTCGCCCTGGGTGATGGAGTTGGTGGAGACGAAGGCAACCGCCGTTCTTGTAGGAGCACGCCCTGCGTGCGAATCGCGAGCAGGGCTCGCTCCTACATATAGGTAACGCGTCGCCTTGACATACCACGCTGCAACAAGGTCAAGCAGGCCGCCGCCATTTATGCCCGCGAATACCTGCCGCGTTTCCTCGCGCTGCGCATCGTCCATGAATTTCGCGCCGACAAACGGCGGATTGCCGAACACATAGTTCGCACGTTCCGCCGGCAGCACGTCATTCCAGTCCAGCGTGAGCGCGTTGCCGTTGACGATGTGCGGCGAGGTCTTGAGCGGGATGCGCGCGAAGTACATGCCGAACTCTTCCGACACGCGCACGTTCATCTGGTGGTCCATCAGCCACAGCGCGACCTGCGCGATCTGAGCCGGAAATTCCTCGATCTCGATACCAAAGAACTGGTCCACGTCCACGCTGATTTCCTGGTGGATGTCGAGGAAGCGCGAGCCGGGACCTGCATGCACGGCGCGCAGCACGTCGAGTTCCAGCCTGCGCAGTTCGCGGTAGGCGATCACCAGAAAGTTGCCGCAGCCGCAGGCGGGGTCGAAGAAGGTGAGCGTGCGCAGCTTTTTGTGGAACTCGAACAGTTTGTTCTTGTTGCTTTTCACCTTCTTGAACTCCGCATGAAGATCGTCGAGGAACAGCGGCTGGATCAGTTTGAGGATGTTCTCTTCGCTGGTGTAGTGCGCGCCGATATTGCGCCGTGCCTTGGCGTCCATGATGCTCTGGAACAATGCGCCGAAGATGGCGGGCGAGATTGAACTCCAGTCGAGCGCGCAGCAGTCGAGCAGCGCTTCGCGCATCGCGGCATCGAAATCGGCGATGGGTAGCATTTCTTCGAACAGTTTGCCGTTGACGTAGGGGAAGGCAGCGATCTGTTCGTCGAGATTCCTCGAGCGCTTGGTTTCCGGCGTATTCAGCACCTGGAACAGTTGCGCGAGTTGCGATCCAAGATTGGAACCATCCGCTGCGGTGCGTTCTTCTATCCACATGCGGAATGCGCTGGCGGGCTGGAAGATGCCGGTGTCTTCCGCGAACAGGCAGAACAGCAGGCGCACCAGCAGCACTTCGAGTGGGTGGCCTATGTAGCCACCAGCCTTGAGCGCATCGTGCAGTCTCCCCATGCGCTCGGCGGCCTTGATGTTGACCGGGTTTTGCGGTGCGATGGTCTGGGTGCGGTATCCGGCGATGAAGGCGAAATGCTTGATGCGCTTGTGCAGGTCGGCGAGTTTGAATTCGGTCTCGATGTCTTCTTCGAGGTCGTATAGGCGGAAGTGTGCGAAGTCGGAGACCAGCACGTATTTCGGCAGGTCGCGTTCCTTGATGCCGGGGAAATAGTCGAGCGCCTGGGTGTAGGCCTTGTCCAGATTCTTGCCGCGCGATTTGTGCTCGACCAGCAGCACGCCTTTCCAGAACAGGTCTATGTAGCCCTGCTTGTCGCCGAGCTTTTTGACCGGCTCTTCAAAGCTGGCGACGCGCTTGCGGTCGATGCCGAAGACGTTGAAGAACTCTGTCCAGAATGGTTTGGCTTCGGCGTCTTCCGAAGTTTCGTCTTCCCAGCGCTTGGAGAATTCGTGGGCGCGGTTGCGGATTTCGTTCCAGCTTAACGGCATACATTCCCCTTGTTAGTGAACCGCCCGCTTGGAAAAATCCCCGGGGCGGAAACCCAGCGCGGCTAGCACCGCAAAATAAACCACCACCCCGCCCGTGATCAACTCGGACAAGCGCAGGATGCGCGACCAGCCCGA
Organism: Burkholderiales bacterium; assembly: GCA_038241165.1. Classification (GTDB taxonomy): domain Bacteria; phylum Pseudomonadota; class Gammaproteobacteria; order Burkholderiales; family Gallionellaceae; genus Gallionella. Next base: position 7,581 of record JBBRFZ010000036.1, read on the forward strand.
ACCGGTCAGCCAGCTTTGTTGGCTGCCCATACCGAACCACAGCGCGACCGCCAGTGCCGCCACTGCGATAACCACCTTGAAGAAGAACTTCGTCCAGCCCGGCTCGGGCTGGTAGATACCGCGCTTGCGCAGGTAATAAAACAGGATAGAAGAATTCAGACAGGCACCGAGCCCGATCGACAGGGCCAACCCGGCATGCTGTATCCAGCCGATGAACAGCGCATTCATAGCCTGGGTCGCAATCAGGGTCACGATGCCGATTTTCACCGGGGTCCTGATATCCTGTTTTGCATAAAAACCCGGCGCGAGTATCTTCACCAGTATCAGGCCGATCAAACCGACGCTGTAACCGATCAGCGCGTAACTGGTCATCAGCACATCATGCGCGTCAAACGCGCCGCGCTGAAAGAACGTGGACAACAGCGGCACCGAGATCATGCCCAGCGCCAGCGCAGCGGGCAGGGTCAGCATGATGGTCAGGCGCAGGCCCCAGTCCAGCAGCCTGGAATATTCCGCGATGTTGTTATCCGCATGACACTTGGAAAGTGACGGCAGCAGGATGACACCCAACGCCACCCCTAAAACGCCCGAGGGGAATTCCATCAGTCTGTCCGCGTAATACAGCCAGGACACACTCCCCACCGCGAGAAACGAGGCGAAGATGGTGTTGATGATCAGGCTGATCTGCGCGATGGACACACCGAACACCGCCGGCCCCATCTGCCTGATGACGCGCCGCATCCCCGCATCCTTAAGACTGAAGCGGATATTCGGCAGCATGCCGATCTTTTTAAGGAAAGGAATCTGAAACGCAAGTTGCACGATACCCGCGATAAATACCGCCCAGGCCAGCGCCAGAATGGGCGGATCGAAATACGGCGCCAGCCACAGCGCGGCGCCGATAAAGCAGATATTGAGCAGGATCGGGGCAAAAGCCGGCACCCAGAATTTGTTATAGGTGTTGAGGATGCCTGCCGACACAGCAACCAGGGAAATGAAGAAGATGTACGGCGTGGTGATGCGCAGCAATTGCACGGTCAGGTCGAACTTCGCGGTATCCTTAAAGAAGCCGGGTGCGCTGATGTATACGAGTATCGGCGCGGCGATGATGCCGATCAGCGTCACCGCAAACAGGATGATCGCCAGCATGGTGGTGACATGATCGACCAGCAATTGGGTTTCTTCCTGTCCGCGGCGGTTCTTGTACTCGCCGAAGATAGGCACGAATGCCTGGGAAAACGCACCCTCCGCGAACAGGCGGCGCAGTAGGTTGGGCAGCTTGAACGCGACAAAAAAGGCATCGGTCGCCATACCCGCGCCGAAGATCCTGGCGATCAGCACGTCGCGCGCGAAGGCGAGGATGCGCGAAACCAGCGTCAGGCTGCTGATCGTGGCCAGTGATTTAAGTAGGTTCATACGGCTTCAAAGCATGGTATTCAAAACGTTGCGTATCATAACACTGGCAATGGTTCCGCCCGACCGAACGATATGCAGGTAAAAATATTTGCCAAATCAGGCATAAGTCACTAGAATGCGCGCCTTTCCGTTGTACCGAATTTTCAAGGAGTAGTCTCATGGCAAATAGCGCACAAGCCCGCAAGCGTGCACGTCAGGCAGTTAAACAGAATGCTCACAACAGTGGTCAGCGCTCGGAATTGCGCACCGCGGTCAAGAAGGTCATCAAGGCGATTGCAGCCGGCGACAAGGCCGCCGCTCAAGCCGTGTACCAGTCTTCCGTCAGCATGGTGGACAGCATTGCCGACAAGAAAATAATTCACAAGAACAAGGCGGCTCGCCACAAGAGCCGTCTTTCTGCGGCCATCAAGGCAATGGCTTAAGCGTCGCAACCTACAACGCTTAGTCCTCTGGTGTACCGCACATAACCCGCCACTTAGTCGGCGTTTTTTGACGGCTTAGTGGAATGGCTATAACCAATGACTTAACCAGCGTCTTTTGCTGGGTTAGTCAGATGGCTAGGAGCAATATCAGTAGTATTATCAAGCCGACAGCGATGTCGGCTTGTTTGTTTTGGGGCACCGATGTTTTTCTTGCGCGTTCGGGGCTGTTTGGCTCAATATACGTACTTTGATTCATTCCGAACGGCGGCTGGTCCGCCGTCATTATTTTATGTCACATCTAATGAATACTTATGCCCGTCTTCCCGTCGCTTTCGTGCGCGGCGAAGGTGCGTGGCTGTGGGATACAGAAGGAAAACGCTACCTGGACGGCCTGGCGGGCATCGCCGTAAACACCCTGGGTCACGCGCATCCCCGCTTCACCGCCGCGCTTGGCGAGCAGATCGGCAAGCTGATCCACTGTTCCAACGTCTATCAGGTAAACGGGCAGGAACTGCTCGCCGACAAACTGTGCGGCCTTAGCAAGATGCAGGAAGTGTTCTTCTGCAACTCCGGCTGCGAAGCGAACGAAGCCGCGATCAAACTGGCGCGCATGTACGGCCACAAGCAGGGTATCGAAGCACCCGCCATCATCGTGATGGAAAAGGCCTTCCACGGGCGCACGCTGGCGACCCTTTCCGCCACCGGCAACCGCAAGGTGCAGGCCGGTTTCGAGCCGCTGGTCAGCGGTTTTGTACGCGTACCCTACAATGACCTGGAGGCGATCCGTCAGGTTGCACAGCACAATCGCAACGTGGTTGCGGTACTGGTCGAACCGATACAGGGCGAAGGCGGTATCCGCACGCTGGACATTGCTTATCTGCAGCAACTGCGCAATATCTGCGACGAACATAACTGGCTGCTGATGCTCGATGAGGTGCAATGTGGAATAGGCCGCACAGGCAAGTGGTTCGCTTATCAACACACCGGCATCCTGCCGGATGTAATGACGCTCGCCAAAGGCCTGGGTTCGGGTATTCCCGTGGGCGCATGTCTGGCTGCGGGCAAGGCAGCGGACATTTTCCAGCCGGGCAACCATGGCTCCACATTCGGCGGCAATCCACTGGCCTGTATCGCAGGCCTGACTACGCTGAATATCCTGGAACAGGATAAATTGCTGGCGCATGCCGACAGTCTCGGTCGTTTTATTCGGCAGGGCTTCGCTACTGCCCTGCAGGACATAGGCGGCGTCAAGGAGATTCGCGGTCAGGGATTGATGATAGGCGTCGAACTCGACCGACCCTGTGGCGATCTGGTCAAACTGGCGCTCGCCAGAGGACTGCTGATCAACGTCACCGCGGACTGCGTGATCCGTTTGTTGCCGCCACTGATCATGACGCAGGACGAAGGGCAGCAACTACTGGATATCCTGTGTCCGTTGATAAAAGATTTTTTGCAAACCGGAACGGAATAGAGCCATGTCTGCAAACCCGTCGGTAAAAGTAAAGCATTTCCTGCAATTCAAGGACTTCACACGCGAGGAGTATGAATACCTGTTCGCACGCACCGGCATCATCAAGCAGAAATTCAAGTCCTACCAGCAGCATTGGCCGCTGACCGACCGCACCCTGGTGATGATCTTCGAGAAAGCCAGCACGCGCACGCGCCTGTCTTTCGAAGCCGGGATGCAGCAACTGGGGGGCTCGGCGATATACCTGAATACGCGCGATTCCCAGCTGGGTCGCGGCGAACCGGTGGAAGATGCCGGGCAAGTCATATCACGCATGTCCGATATCGTGATGATCCGCACCTTCGAACAATCCATCATCGAGCGCTTTGCCGCGAATTCACGCGTGCCGGTGATCAATGGCCTGACCAACGAATACCACCCGTGCCAGATCCTCGCGGATATCTACACATATATCGAACAGCGCGGTTCGATACAGGGCAAGACCGTGGCATGGATAGGCGACTCCAACAACATGTGCAACACCTGGCTGCAGGCGGCGGAGATACTCAATTTCAACGTGCATGTCTCAACCCCGCCGGGCTATGAAGTCGAACCTGAACGCGCCGGACTGTTCGGTGCAGACCATTATGAAGAATTCGCCGACCCGATGGAAGCCGCGCGCGGCGCCGATCTGGTGACCACTGATGTCTGGACCTCAATGGGCTTCGAGGCGGAAAATGAAGAACGCATGAAAGATTTTGCCGACTGGCAGGTGGATGAAGACATGATGAGCATCGCCGCAAAAGATGTGCTGTTCATGCATTGCCTGCCGGCCCACCGCGGAGAGGAAGTCTCCGCCGGCGTGATGGACGGTCCGCAAAGCGTGGTGTGGGATGAAGCTGAAAACAGACTGCACGCACAGAAAGCTCTGATGGAATATTTGCTGTTGGGTAAGGTGAATAGTTAGATGAAACAACTCAGAAAGAGTGCAGTCTGTTTCGGCGTAGGCTCACTTGCGCAGCAAGTTAGCTCTGCATAGCCAATCGGCTAAACTGGCAAACAACGCCAGCCAAGCCGCTGGTTAAACCGCGCAGCGGTGGCCGCAACCAAAACAGACTGCACGCACAGAAAGCTCTAATGGCATATTTGCTGTTGGGAAAATTGAAGGGATAAACGAAACGATTCACGGAGGATGCTGTCTATTTGCGCGCAAACCCAGCTGCACACAATGCGCTGACTGGTAATTTTTAGCGGGAGTAAATCAGCATGAACCAGGAATCACCTCAAAAATCCCATACGGGCCACAGCAACGAAAGCCGGTTGGCCGATCATATCCTGCCATCATCGGCCACCATGATCGGGGTGTGCATGACGGTCATCAGCCTTGCTCACCTGATCCCGAAGCACAGCATCAGCAGGCATGTGAACGATTTGCTGGCTCTGGATAGCCTGCTCTTTTTAAGCAGCGCGATGCTGTCGTATTTTTCCATCAGGCGCCCGCTGCTGACGGAAAAGTTCGAGCGTCTGGCCGATGTGATTTTTCTGCTTGGCCTGGCAGTCATGGTGGTAGTGGGATTTGTCGTTGCATTTGAATTAATGATTGATTAACCCGGTTGAGAATAAATATGTCTGATATCAAGAAAGTTGTACTCGCCTACTCCGGCGGACTGGATACCTCGGTAATCCTGAAGTGGTTGCAGGATACCTACCAATGCGAAGTGGTCACCTTCACCGCCGACATCGGACAGGGCGAGGAACTCGAACCGGCGCGCGCCAAGGCACTGAAATTCGGCATCAAGCCGGAAAACATCTTCATCGACGACATGCGCGAGGAATTCGTGCGCGACTTCGTGTTTCCGATGTTTCGCGCCAACACTGTCTATGAGGGCGAATATTTGCTCGGCACGTCGATCGCGCGCCCGCTGATCGCCAAGCGCCTGATCGAGATCGCCGCCAAGACCGGTGCGCAGGCTATCTCGCACGGTGCGACCGGCAAGGGCAACGACCAGGTACGTTTCGAACTGGGCGCCTATGCGCTGAATCCCAACATCAAGGTCATCGCGCCATGGCGTGAATGGGACCTACTGTCGCGCGAAAAGCTGATGGCCTATGCCGAAAAAGCCGGTATAGAAATCGATATGAAACACAAAAAGGGCGGTTCGCCTTATTCGATGGATGCGAACCTGTTACACATCTCCTTCGAAGGCCGCCACCTCGAAGACCCGGCCGCAGAAGCAGAGGAGTCGATGTGGCGCTGGACCGTGTCGCCCGAAAATGCACCGGATGCGGCAGAATACCTGGACATCGAGTTCAAAAATGGCGACATCGTGGCATTGAACGGCGCAAAGATGACACCGGCACAGGTGCTGGCCAAACTGAACGAACTCGGCAGCAAACACGGCATCGGTCGCCTCGACCTGGTGGAAAACCGCTACGTCGGCATGAAGTCGCGCGGCTGCTACGAGACACCGGGCGGAACCATCATGCTCAAGGCGCACCGCGCCATCGAATCGATCACGCTGGATCGCGAAGTGGCACACCTGAAAGACGACCTGATGCCGCGCTACGCCTCGATGATATACAACGGTTACTGGTGGTCTCCGGAACGCCTCACGCTGCAAACCCTGATCGATCATACCCAACAGACCGTCAACGGCTGGGTACGCCTAAAGTTGTACAAGGGCAACGTGATCGTGGCGGGACGCGATTCAAAAACTGATTCGCTGTTCGATCCGACCATCGCCACCTTCGAGGACGACAAGGGCGCATACGATCAAAAAGATGCGGCGGGTTTCATCAAACTGAATGCGCTGCGCCTGCGCATCGCGGCGAATCTGCACAAGCGGAAATAATCACTGAAATTTTCCGGGGGAAAGATCGTGATCCACGAACTGAGCGGAGACATTCTATTCAGTAGTGCGAAAGCCATCGCGCAGGGTGTCGCACCCAACGATGATTTTCATCATGGCCTGGCACTGCAACTGCGTGAGCGTATGCCGGCGATGTACAAGGACTTCCGCCACTACTGCCAGACCAAACATCCCGGGCCCGGCGGCGCTTGGTCATGGAAAAGTTCCGATGGACGTTACATCGTCAATTTGTTCACACAGGATGCCGCATACGATCACGGCAGCAAACCCGGACGTGCCAAACTCAGTCACGTGAATCACTCTTTGCATGCATTACGCGATTTCGTACAACAGGAAAAGGTCGGCAGTGTTGCGTTGCCACGCCTGGCTTGCGGGATGACCGGACTGGACTGGAACGAGGTAAAACCGCTGGTCGAAAAGCAGCTTGGTGACCTGGGCATCCCCGTTTACATTTATGTTGCTTACCAAAAAGGCGTAAAGGCCAACGAACCGTCAAAATAATGTCACTGAAAAGGAAACAGCATGTCGCAATTCGATAACGTCACCGTGGAAAAAAATGGCAATGTATTTTTCGACGGAAAATGCGTGTCACATTCGGTAAAGTTTGCCGATGGAACGCGCAAGACAGTGGGCGTGATCCTGCCCAGCACGCTGACCTTCAATGTCAGCACACCCGAGCTTATGGAAATCACCTCCGGGACATGCCGTGTCAAGATCGGTGATGAACCGGAATTCAAGACCTATGCCCCGGGTGACCGGTTTTCCGTAGCGGCGAATAGCCGCTTCGTGATCGAAGCTGATGAAGTTATCAATTACGTTTGCAGTTTTGGTTAAAACACTTGACCACGAAAGACACGAAACGACATGGGCGATCAATGAAGTGCATAATGCCGACTTACAAAAAATATTAGTCCAACCTGCACAATATTAACAATTGGTACGTTCGTGTTTTTCGTGAATTTCGTGGACAGTATTTGTTTTTCATTTTTCAGCAGGAGTACACCATGCCAACTTTCGATATCGTTTCAGAAGTAGACAAGACAGAAGTCAAAAACGCCCTCGAACAAACCAACAAGGAAGTCAGCACCCGCTTCGACTTCAAGGGTTCGGATGCGCGGGTCGAACAGGCCGAACTCAAACTGACGGTCTGGGCCGACAATGAATTCCAGTTGGATCAGGTGCAGGATATTTTGAACGGCAAGCTGACCAAACGCAACGTGGACATCAAGTGCCTGGAGATCAGCGACAAGATCGAGAAGGTCAGCGGCAACAAGGTCAAGCGCGGTTGTGAAGTCAAAGTAGGCGTGGAAATCGAACTGGCGAAAAAGATCGTCAAACATCTCAAGGACAGCAAGCTCAAGGTTCAGGCCAGCATCCAGGGCGACACCGTGCGTGTCACCGGCAAGAACCGCGATGACCTGCAAGACGCGATCGCGTTCGTCAAGAAAACCGTCACCGACTTCCCGTTGCAATATCAGAACTTTCGCGACTGAGGACCACAGTTGCATGGTTCGCGTTGCCGGTTCCTGCCCAACCCTGCGGCGCACCCGTGATTTTCTGCTATGTACTGTCCTGACGCTGCTGCTTGTCGGTACGGCCCGGGCAGACGACACCCCGCCCTACTCTTACCCGGTAATACTGCTGGACGATGCCAAACACGTCCTCACCGCACCGACTCGCTGGCAGAAACCGGAATGGCAATATTTGGGGCTCGCCGCAGTTGGTATAATCGGCGTCGCTACGATAGCCGACGGCCCTGTCCGTGACGAGATGACCCGCCACGTACCTAACGACAACCGCTTTATTCACAATATAGAACGTTTCGGCGCACAATATTCCGTGGGGGTGCTCGGCGGCTTTTACCTCGCCGGTGCGATCGGGAACAACGAAACTGCCACATCCGTCGCGCAGGACGGCCTGACTGCCAGCATCATCGCCAGCGGCATCATTACACCCGCGATCAAATTCGTCACCGGCCGCGCCCGGCCGCGCGAAAATCTCGGTGTCGCCCATTTCCATCCGTTCAGCCTGAGTTATTCATCCAATTCCTCGTTCCCTTCCGGCCATACCACCGAGGCCTTCGCGCTGGCCTCGGTCATCTCCGGCCACTATGAAGAAACATGGGTGGCTTGCGCATCCTATTCGGTCGCCGGCCTGGTCGGCGTTGCGCGCAGCTACCACGGAGCGCATTTCGCATCAGATATCCTGGCGGGGGCACTGATCGGCACGCTGGTCGGAAAAAGCGTGGTGGCGCATAATAAATCGTTACGCTCCGGCACAGTGATGCTGCTGCCGGAAATCACAACTGGATCAATAGGTGTGCGTCTCACGAGCAACTTCTAGGTCGCATCCTCCAAAAGGGATACAATTCCCTTCCCGATTCCGCCGTATCCGGTTGTGCCACCCATGAAAAACAGCATTGATGCACATGTCGAGTTTTCGTTCAAAGGCGAGAACTATTCGCTCTCCTCGCATGTCAACCTGGATCTGCTCATGGAGACGGAATCTTCGCTTCCATCGTTCCATGCGATATTGGCACACGACCACAAGATCGACACCTATTCCTATCTCTACGAGGTCATGCTGGAAAGTGAAATTCGATTTTCCAATGCGCAGGGAATCGCGGCCAACTTTTCAAGCGGCGAAAATTTCAACCGGGAAGAGTTTATAAGCTCATGGCAGGAAAACAGAATTCTTGATCTGCTGCAGCCCATAGCAACGCGCGAATTGGGCATTGCCGATCTGAATCAGCATCAGTCGCTCAAAATCGCTCTCGTCCAGGCATACGACCTTGGCAGGCGCGCTTGTTAAATCCAGGAGAAGTTTTTTTATGTTCAAAAACATATTTCGGTTGAGAGGATGTCCGTGAAAACCGTTCTGGTATTGTTCGCCGAAGGCAGCGAAGAACTCGAGGCCGTATCCATAGTCAACATACTCCGTCGCGCGGAGATCGCGGTCACATTGGCGGGGCTGGAAACCGGCCCGTTGCGCGGCAGCCGCGGCACGGTATTGATGCCCGACACAACACTGGCTGAAGCAATGACGCACAGTTACGACATGGTGGTGCTGCCCGGCGGACAACCGGGCACCAACAATCTCAAAGCCGATCCGCGGGTATTGAAGCTGATGCAGCAAATGGCGCATCAGGGAAAATATGTGACCGCTATCTGCGCCGCGCCCTCGGTACTGGCAACCGCCGGATTGCTCGATGGAAAACAGGCCACCTGTTTTCCCGGCGCGCTCGATACATTTTCGCAGGTCAAGCTACGATCCTCGGCCGTGGTGGAGGACGGCAAGCTGATCACCTCACGCGGTCCGGGTACGGCAATGGATTTTGCGCTCACGCTGGTGGAACGGCTGGCCGGAAAGGAAAAGCGCATGGCGGTTGAGGCCGGATTGCAGCGTTAAGCTGCATCCTGAAGGGCAATCCGCCAAACCGTTCAGCGCAAACTCATCACCTGCCAGCCATGCTGTTCGGCGTGCTTGCGCAGCGTGTCATCGGGATTCACCGCGACTGGATGCTTCACCTTGACCAACAGCGGCAGATCATTGAGCGAATCGCTGTAAAAAGTCGTGTCGGTAAAGCTGCTCCAGTTCCAGTCGCGCTGCGCCAGCCAGTTTTCCAGACGGGTGATTTTCCCCTCGCGAAAACACGGCACATCGACGACCCGTCCGGTAAATTCGCCGTCCCGTTGTTCCGGCTCGGTGGCGAGCAAATATTCGATACCGAATTCGCGCGCGATCGGCGCGGTGACGAAACTATTGGTTGCCGTGATAATGACGCACACATCGCCTGCCGCGAGATGACGATTGACCAGGTCCCGCGCAGCCGGGGTGATCATACCCGACACCTGCTCGCGCATGAATTGACCATGCCATTCATCCAGCGTCTTGCGCGCATGGCGCGCCAGCGGTTTCAATTGAAAATCCAGAAACTCGTGGATATCCAGTGTCCCGGACTTGTAATGTTCATAGAAGGCGTGATTCCTGGCTTCAAACAACTCGCGGTCGAGTACGCCAATGCGGATCAGAAACTGCGACCATTCGAAATCGCTGTCGCCGTTGAGCAGGGTGTTATCCAGATCAAACAAGGTCAGATTCACTTCATCTCCTGATTCATGACTTCCTTTAACAGTGGAACGGAAGGCGTGCGATGCAAACTCAGCGAATGGGCATCCAACACCTCCAGCACTGTTATCAGGCTGGGCAGGTCGCGCCGCCCGTGACGCAATAAATACTGGGTTACTTCCGGCGCCAGCACAAAGCCGAGCGTATGGGCGTGCTGCACCAGCGCCTGGGCTTTCTCTTCGTCGCTCAGGACATGTACCTGATACACCAGGCCCCACCCCAGACGGGTGCGCAGATCGTCGCGCAGTTTGAGATGCAGCGGAGACTCCATGCCGCTGACCAGCAACATGGCTCCGTTGTCGCGCATCCGGTTATAAAGATCAAACAGAGCTATTTGCGCTTCATCATCAAGCTGCCCGACATCATCCACCGCCACCATTGTTACGCACATGTCCGGAACCAGGGGCGGAACGTTGCCCTGTGCATAGACCGCGTTTTGCTGCATGTCCCGGGCCGCGCCCACACAGGCCTGCAGCAGATGGGTCTTGCCGCTGCCGGGGCCGCCCCACACATAGAAGAAGCGCTCGCTGCTGTCGCCCGACAATGCATGGCGCAGTGCAGAGACCAATTCCAGATTGCGTCCCACCACGAAATTATCCAGTGTCGGCTGCCGGTCGGGAGCAATATCGAGTAATAACTGGCTCAAGGAATAAACTCTTTCATCGTTTGATGTACATGGTACTGGACAGATACCACGCCTTTCCGTAGCGCAGACCGACCAACGAGATGGCGGCAAGCGGCAACGCCAGTAGCAGCCCGAAGAAGCCGAACAATTGACCGAAAGCGAGCAGCGAAAAAATCACCACCAGCGGATGCAGGCCGACACGTTCACCGACCAGCCAGGGCGTGATGACCATGCCTTCAAGCAACTGTCCCACGCCGAAAACCGCCCATACCAGTACCACGTTACCGAATGCGGTGAACTGCATCACCGCCGCCAGCGTGGCCATAACCAAGCCGGTAACCACACCCAGATAAGGCACAAATACCAGCATGCCGGCGACAATACCGATGGGCAACGCAAATTCCAGCCCGACCAGCCACAGCACCAGAACATAATATCCGCTCATCAGCAGCATCACGGAAATCTGCCCGCGCAAAAACTCCGCCAGGATGCGATCCACCTCGCCGACAATTTCTGCTGTTTTGCTGTGCAAATGACGCGGGATCAGTTCATCAAGGCGTGCCAGCCAGATGTTCCAGTCGCGCAACAGGTAGAACATCGCCACCGGAATCAGCAACAGGTCGATCGCCACGCCGATGATTTTTCCGCCACTGCTGCCCAGCCACGGCAGCAGTTTTTCCACTATCCCGCCGGCGCTTTGACCATGGCTCAGCAACGCGTTCTTCAGCGCAGCACTGTCCCATTCCAGGTCCATGCCAAACCACCGCTGCAACAGCGGCAATAGATGTATGCGCGCGGCTTCTATCCAGTCCGGCAGACGGGTCATAAACTGGCCGATTTCCTTTTCCAGCAACGGCAACATGATCAGCAGCAGCAAGGCGAACAACAGCAATAATCCGCCCATCACCAGCAATACCCCCAGCGTGCGCGGAATCTTCCAGGCGCACATCCGATGCACCAGAGGATTGCAGATATAGGCCAGGATACCGGCCGCAACAAACGGCGTAAGTATCGGGCTGAGCAAATACATCAGCACAACGGCGACTACTGCAAACGACAGCCATTGCAAGGCAGCAAAGCGGGATAGGGTCATTTCGGGTAAAATTCGGGCAAATTCGTGCAGCACTTTATCCTGAAGAAAGCGAGAACTCAACTTGAATAACCCGACCAATGACCCTTCATCTGTTAAAAGCGGGAGCCTGACCTACCGGGATGCCGGTGTGGATATGGCCGCGGGCGACCGTCTGGTCGAAAACATCAAGCCTTTTGCCAAGCGCACCATGCGCCCGGAAGTGCTCAACGGTATCGGCGGCTTCGGCGCCCTGGTGGAGATTTCCAAAAAGTTTCGCGAACCTGTGCTGGTGTCCGGCACTGATGGTGTTGGCACCAAACTAAAACTCGCTTTCGAACTGAATCGCCACGACACGGTGGGCATCGACCTGGTCGGCATGAGTGTCAATGACATCCTGGTGCAGGGTGCCGAGCCGCTGTTCTTCCTCGATTATTTCGCCTGCGGCAAGCTGGACGTCGAAGCTGCCACCGAAGTCATCAAGGGCATCGCCTTCGGCTGCGAACAGGCCGGCTGCGCGCTGATCGGCGGAGAGACGGCCGAAATGCCCGGCATGTATCCGGCGGGAGAATACGACCTTGCGGGTTTTGCAGTCGGCGTGGTGGAGAAGGCCGACATCATCAGTGGTACAGATATCCAGGCGGGTGACGCGGTGATCGGTCTCGCCTCGAATGGCGCGCATTCCAACGGCTATTCCCTGGTGCGCAAGATCATCAACACCCACAAGGTCGATCTCGGACAGAAGCTGGATGGCAAACCACTGGCCGATCTGATCATGGCACCCACGCGCATCTACGTGAAGCCGCTGCTGGCGCTGATGAAATCCCTCACCGTAAAAGGCATGGCGCACATCACCGGCGGCGGCCTGCTGGAAAACGTGCCGCGCGTGTTGCCGGAAAACGTCGTGGCTCAGCTGGACGGCAAGGCATGGAACACTCCCGCGCTGTTCGACTGGCTGCGCGAGATGGGCAACATCGCCCCGCAGGAAATGTATCGCACCTTCAACTGCGGTATCGGCATGGTGGTGGTGGTGGCCCGGAAAGATGCGGAGGCCGCACTGAAACAACTCAACGCCGCCGGTGAAACCGCAACCGTTATCGGCTCGATACGCGCGCGCCAGGGCGATGAGGCACAAACGCAAGTCCTCTGATTTGCAGTCAAATAATCCACCATGAAAAAACTGGTCATCCTGATCTCCGGCCGCGGCAGCAATTTGCAAGCCCTGCTGGAAGCGAAACTGCCCTGCCGCATCGCGGCGGCGATCAGCAATCGTGCCGATGCGGAAGGGCTGGATATCGCCAAAGCGCATGGCATCCCGGTCGCAGTCGTAGAACATCGCAATTATGCGGACCGCGACAGTTTTGATACCGCGCTTGCCCAAACGATAGATGCATTTGATCCCGATGTTGTTGCGCTTGCCGGTTTCATGCGCATTCTCAGCACGGGATTTGTGACCAGATATCACGGCAGGCTCATCAATATTCACCCCTCGCTATTGCCGGCCTACGGTGGTCTCAATACCCACGCACGGGCCCTGCACGACGGAGTCAGGATCCATGGTTGCACGGTACATTTCGTTACCCCGGATCTCGATCACGGCCCGATCATCATCCAGGCTGCCGTGCCGGTGTTGCATGACGATACCGAGCAAACACTGGCAGCGCGAGTGCTGTACGAGGAACATCGCATCTATCCGCAAGCGATCAGCTGGCTATGCCAGAATCAGATCGAATTAAGCGGGCAAGGACGGGTCATATTTCAGTATCGGAAACAGTCCGGGTTTGCGCTGGTCAGCCCCAGTCTGGAATAGCGATGAAATACCAGCTTCGATCATTGGCATGGTTGATGTTGCTTGTCGCGAGTTCTTCATTCGCTGCAACCCCGGGCAACATTCAGGTTAGTTATGAGATTTACAAAGGCGGCATGCAAATCGGCCGGGTCGATGAAGCTTTTGCTATCGGCAAGGATAATCGCTACACGATAGTCAGCACCACCCGTGCCACAGGCTTGCTGGCGTTATTCAGGCCGGGAAAGATTATCCTGCGCAGCAGCGGACTGGTAGGTGAGCATGGGCTGAAGCCACTGAGCTTTAGTGATGTTCGCGAGGGTGATGAGGCCAAGAATCGCAGCGCCGAGTTCGATTGGAATACCATGCGACTCACCATGATCGAGCATAATCATCGCACCGTAGTACCACTACCCGATGACACTCAGGATCGGATCAGTGCGATGTACCAATTTCTGTTCCTTTCGCTGACGAAAGCCGACACGCTGAATTTCCATATGACCAACGGCGGCAAGCTGGACATATACAATTACCGCATCACGCACGACCAGACCGTGACGGTTCCGCTCGGCACGTTCAAGGCGCTGTATATAGCCAGCGTGCCGGAAGCGGGCTCCA
>JBBRFZ010000037.1:0-21569 GCA_038241165.1 Burkholderiales bacterium
CGTAAACTATTGCACGCGATCCATGGCATGCTCACCCATAACCAGCCATTCGATAATTCGCGGTTTTATGCGCTTCCCGCATGATGCAAAAAATCGGGGAGTTATTGTTGACGACGAACAGAGTATCTACATTGAGCCAAACAGCCACGCATCCATCGCCAGTAGTCCGTAGGTCATCACACGATTCAGATGTCCGGTGCTGTCTGAATTTTCCATCGCACCGAGTGCCACGAACAGCGGCAGCAGGTGTTCATCGGTGGGATGATTCTGCGCAGCATAGGGCGCCCGGTCACGATAATCAGCCAGTGCGTCGATATCCCCCACTTCGATTTTCTCCGCCATCCAGTCGCAGAATACCGTCACCCAATCGGGCACCGGAGCACCGGGATGGTGTCCGAACACAGCGCGCAGATTATGCGTGATCGAGCCGCTGCCGATGATCAACACGCTCTGCCCGCGCAACGGACGCAATGCCTTGCCCAACGCGATGTGCCATGCCGGATCTTTGGCGGGCTGCAGTGAAAGTTGCGCGACCGGTATGTTGGCCCGAGGATACATCAGACTCAGCGGCACCCAGGCACCGTGATCCAGCCCACGCGTGTGATCCATCTGTGCGGGTATTCCGGATTGATGCAACAAGAGCATAACGGACTGCGCCAGCTCTGGAGCGCCGGGTGCGGGATATTGCAACTTGTATAACTCGGCAGGAAAACCGCTGAAGTCGTGTATGGTTTCCGGATGCAAGACACGGCTGACAGTCGGAATGGGCGATTCCCAATGCGCCGAGATCACCAGGATGGCGGACGGTTTGGGGATTTGCTCTCCCAATTTCCGCCACAGCGCGCCGGTGTCACCCGGCTCCAGCGGCAATGCAGGCGCACCATGTGATACAAACAGAACAGGCATTTTCATCGAGCAAATGCTACCACGGTAATGTCGAGAACCAAATATTTCATCTGGTTTAAAATAGCGGAGTAAATTTAAAGGAGCGAATATGGAATTCAGGCAATTAGGTGATAGTGATCTAAAAGTGTCGGTATTTTGCCTCGGCACAATGACATTCGGTGAGCAGAACACCAAAGCGGATGCACACGCGCAACTCGATCTGGCCATATCGCGCGGCGTGAACTTCATTGATGCCGCCGAAATGTATCCGGTTCCGCCGAGAGCCGAAACACAGGGCCGCACCGAAAGCTATATCGGCTCTTGGCTGAAAAATCAGCAGCGCGATAAACTCATCGTCGCCACCAAGATCGCCGGACCCTCGCGCGGGTTTGCATGGATACGCAACAACCCGCACATCAACCGGGAAAACATCACCGCTGCGATAGACGACAGCCTTACACGGTTGCAAACCGACTACATCGACCTCTACCAGATCCATTGGCCGGAGCGGTATGTACCGATGTTTGGATCGACCAGTTATGACGTTTCAGCGGAACGCGAAAGCACCCCCATCTCCGAGCAACTGCAAGTCATGTCAGATATGGTCAAAGCCGGAAAGATCCGACATATCGGGCTGTCAAACGAGACCCCGTGGGGCGTGAGCGAATTCGTGAAGTGTGCGGAAAAAATGGGGCTGGCGAAAATCATCACGGTTCAGAACGCCTATAACCTGATGAATCGCAGCTTCGAAAACGGTTTGGCAGAAGTCTGCCATCACACCAGGGTCAGTTTGCTGGCATACAGTCCGCTGGCATTCGGTCATCTGACCGGGAAATATCTTGTCGACCCGAATGCAAAAGGCCGCATCACGCAGTTCGCCAACTTCGGACAGCGTTATGCAAAACCCAATGTAGCTGCCGCATCGAAAGAATATGTGCGCATCGCGCAGGAGGCCGGGTTGACCCCGGCGACGATGGCACTTGCCTTTGCACGTACCCGCTGGTTCATTGGCAGCGTAATAATCGGGGCGACGAATCTGGATCAGTTGCAGGAAATTCTGGACAGTGCCAAAGTCGTGCTACCGGCAGAAGTGCTGGCGAAGATCGAGGCGGTACACACAATGTACCCGAATCCGGCACCGTGATGCAAGGTACAAAAAAGGTATCGGTCTAGCGAAATCTTCGCAGTCTGCAAAAAGAAGAGAGTCTCACATCAAAAACCCGGCATTAGCTGAAAGCAGGACCGGCTGTATCCCGTCGGAACAGCAGTCCTGCTCTTTATTAGCTTGTCGTGTCGGCTGACTATATAAGCAATACCAGCAGAACAACGAGCAAGATCAGGGTCAAATCGTTATTGCTCAGCCTGCCACCGGCCGGCATCGAATCGATATTCTGCGCCAAAGCATGTACTTCCAGGTCAGTCATGGCAGCCACTCTATCCTTTGCCATGGTTCCGCCAACGCCCAAGCTCTGCAGGCGATCCTTGACATCAGCCCTGTCAAGAAAGCTCTGTACCCTGGCCTTTTCCATCGCTGTCTGGTTCTGGACGGCCATATTATCGGTAGTAACCATCCCTGCCATAGCCGCCGATACCTGCAGACACAGCGCCGCTCCCAGTACAAGTCCGCCTATCCGTTTATACAGTTTTACGTTCATGATGGTTCCTTTTCTTGTTGATTAACAAACTGGAAAATGTGTCACTGAAACGAACCCAACCCGCTACGGCATTATAAACATACATCGGAATCCTGCGATTTGAAAAGGTTAAGTCAAAATAATGCCCACGGGAGATACCAACAGGAATTACCGATACAGCAGGGTATCCCGCCGGGCTGTGTCACTCTGTGCGTTATCGCACATAAATCCGGGCAGTTCGCCTACACTATGCTGGGATGAGTCCGGGCCATGGCGTAATGACACAATGGCCGGCGATCCATGATTTTTTACTATAAATAATTGTGCTGGGCGGGCGGTCTGCCGATGACAGGGAGACGCCCCCAGTGCGTGGCAAAGGGATAGTGACGTGTTGAGAAATATTTCGCTTGCAGCGTTGCTGCTGATGGCGCTGGCGTTAGTGGGACTTTTGTTTCGCGGCGCATTCTTTTCTTCGCAGCCCGTTCCGATCATGGCGGAAATTCTGGCTGTCGCATTGATGGTATGGGCACGCCTGACCTTCGGACAGAGAAGTTTCCACGCGGCAGCGACCCCATCAGCCGGTGGGTTGGTCACGACCGGGCCTTATCGTTTCATTCGTCATCCAATCTACACGGCCGCCTGTCTCTTTGGCTGGTCTGGAATCCTGGCGCACTGGTCAGCGATCAATGCCATGCTGGGTGTGCTGCTCCTGGCCGGCGCCGTTGGCAGGATGTTGTGTGAAGAACGCATGGTTGTTGAAATCTATCCGGAGTACCGTGACTACGCCCGGTCTACCAAGCGGATGGTGCCTTATATTTTCTAGTCAGATCAGCTCCAGCGCATTCCCGTCCGGATCGCGGCAGAACAACGCGCGTCGACCCGACGAACTGAGCGTATAAGGAATCCCGGCCCGGTTTAACCTCTCGATCAACTCCGCAAGATCGGACACTGCCAGCGCGATATGCCGGTCACGTCCGCCATGCTGCGTGTGTTGTTGGGGCTTTAGCCCCTTAGTGTCAATTTCACACGCAACTTGTTGCGTATAACCAGCGACTTGGCTATTATTTTTTGATAGCCTAGTCGAATGGCTATAACCAATCACTTGGCAGCTTGCTGCCTTAGTGAGATGGCTAGTAGTTTCATCAGTAGTTTTACCAGTGGATTGCCTGCCTTTGGTACAACCACGGCGGTGCAAACTCCGTCCAGTCTTTGACTGGAAACGGATTTGCCTACCCTTGCGGTGTACCCCTTGCGGGTGCTGCGGACGCTGCAACCCGGTCTCGGGGTCGGGCAACAATAATATATGGATCTGCTGGTTGGGCGCCACGTCATACCACACACCATCGAAGCTCATGGCCGGCCGGTTTGGGTCGGGCTGCAAATCCAGTACGCCTTCGTAAAAGGCGCGCGATCTGTCCAGGTCAGTGGTGATGAAACTGGCGTGAAGGATACCGGTGATCATATTTCCTCCAATGCAAATAAATCAGCTCAGGATTTTGTAGGAGCACAAGTGGAACTATGGTTTTGTTGGCACAACCTTGTTCGCCACCAACTTGGCCCGTTCCCTTGCCTCGCCGGTATCCTTGCCGGTCGCCAGTGCCACGCCCATGCGGCGGCGCGCAAAGGATTCGGGCTTGCCGAACAGGCGCAAATCGCTGTCCGGGACGCGCAAGGCTTCTGCCACGCCGTCGAAAGCGATGCCTTTTGCTTCATGCTGTCCGTAGATCACCGCGGAAGCGCCCGGACTGCGCAGAGCGGTATTCACCGGCAGGCCGAGTATCGCGCGGGCGTGCAGCTCGAATTCGTTCTGTACCTGCGAGCACATGGTCACCATGCCGGTATCGTGCGGGCGCGGACTGACTTCACTGAACCAGACCTGGTTGCCCTTGACGAACAATTCCACACCGAAGATGCCCAGACCACCGAGTTCGTCCGTGACTGATTTTGCAATGTCGTGCGTGCGCTGCAAGGCCAGTTCCGACATCGCCATAGGCTGCCAGCTTTCGACATAATCGCCATGCACCTGCACATGCCCGATCGGGTCGCAATAGTGTGTTTCGACATTGCCATCCGCGCCGATCGCGCGCACCGTGAGCTGCGTGATTTCATAATCGAAATCGATCAAACCCTCGACGATTACCCTGCCCTGGTTGACGCGGCTGCCACTGGCTGCATAGATCCACGCCGCTTCCGCCCCGGCGGCGCTCTCTACCCTGGATTGTCCCTTGCCGGACGATGACATCACAGGTTTGATGATGCACGGATAGCCGATCTGCTCTATCGCGGCTTGCATTTCGGCAAGGCTATCGGCAAAACGATATGGGGAAGTGGGCAGGCTCAGTGTCTCCGCTGCCAGGAAGCGTATGCCTTCCCGGTTCATGGTCAGGCGCGCGGCACGCGCGGTTGGAATGACGCGCACCAATCCTTCACGCTCGATCTGTTCCAGCATGTCGGTGGCGATAGCCTCGATCTCCGGTACGACCAGATGCGGCTTCTCCTGTTCAATCAGCGCGCGCAAAGCCACGCCATCTGCCATGTTGATGACGTGGGCACGATGCGCGACCTGGTGTCCGGGCGCGTGGGCATAACGATCCACCGCGATGGTTTCCACCCCGAGGCGCTGTAGTGCGATGATGACTTCCTTGCCCAACTCACCGCTGCCGAGCAGCATGACGCGGATCGCGGAAGGAGTGAGCGGCGTGCCTATGGTGAGTGGCTTCATTTTAGTAGTCATTCCATATGGTTGCGGGCATTTAAACTGAACGAAATTATACACGCTGATGTATGGATTTCCTTCCGTCGCAACAGGAGTAACATAAGCTATTCATTTCAACCATCGGGTCAACCATCGGGAGCATAATCATGACGAACATCGTCCAGTTGTTGGGAGATGAAGCAGAACATCTGTTGAAGTATCGCTGTACCTGTATCAGCAAGGAATCCTTGCACCTGCCGGGTGCGGACTACGTGGACCGCGTGGTGGCGATCAAGGACCGCAAGCCCGGCGTGCTGCGCAGTCTGCAAGCGCTGTACGGCCAGGGGCGGCTGGCCAACACGGGTTACCTTTCGTTGCTGCCGGTGGACCAGGGTGTGGAACATTCCGCAGGCGCATCATTCGCGCCGAACCCGATCTATTTCGATCCGGACAATATCGTCAAGCTCGCCATCGAAGGCGGCTGCAACGGCGTGGCTTCCACGCTGGGCGTACTGGGTTCAGTGGCACGCCGTTACGCGCACAAGATTCCGTTCATCGTGAAGATCAACCACAACGAGCTGCTCACTTACCCCAACGAATTCGACCAGACACTGTTCGCCAGCGTGGATCAGGCATTCGACATGGGCGCGGTGGCGGTCGGCGCGACGGTGTTCTATGGTTCCGAGCAATCGCGTCGGCAAATCCAGGAAGTCTCCGAGGCATTCGAACACGCGCATGAACTGGGCATGGCCACGGTACTGTGGGCGTACTTGCGAAATCCTGCTTTCAAGACTGCCGAAAAGGATTTCCACGTGTCTGCCGATCTCACCGGGCAGGCCAACCACCTCGCCGTCACGATCAACGCGGACATCGTGAAACAGAAAATGGCCGAGAACAACGGCGGCTACAACGCGATCAAGTTCGGCAAGACCAGCCCCAAGGTATACAGCGAGCTCACCACCGACCATCCTATTGACCTGGTGCGCTATCAGGTGGCGAACTGCTACATGGGCCGCGTGGGCATGATCAATTCAGGCGGATCTTCGGGCAAGGACGACTTGCAGCAGGCGGTGCGCACCGCTGTGATCAACAAGCGCGCAGGCGGCATGGGGATGATCTCCGGACGCAAGGCGTTCCAGAAACCGATGCAGGACGGTGTGACGTTATTGAATGCGATCCAGGATGTGTATCTGTCCAAGGAAGTAACGGTGGCGTAATCAGCTGGGAGTCATTCATAACCCGTTGTGGAAGTGCTGGCGGCAGCACGACTGCCGAAGCCTGCAGGAGGAATCAGCCGCGCGCGGCCAGGGTTTGGGATTTCTCGGCGATTCCGCCGCGTTTGAGCATGGCAAGATATTTCTCGTCGTTTTCGATTACTTTCGACAGGTAACTGATATTTTTTTCAATCGACTCCAGATAGTAATTATTCCCGACACCCATCACATCTTTGAAATGCAGGGTCAGGTTACGGTACATTCCACCCAGCGGACCGTCGAGCTTCTCACGTGTCACGCTGTAAAACGTATTGGTCTGGCTCAACAGGTCGAACATACTCCGGTAGTTTCCGAAATTCGCCTCCCTGAACTCCAGATACAGGAACAGCAGTTTTTCGAGATAAGCACGGTCGGCCATTTGCCCGGTCAAATCGGCTGTGGCCACCATTTGTCCGAGCAGGCGTGTGCGTTCGTCCGGAAATTCGATCCGGAGAAATTTCAGCGCCGGATCGGTACCGCTCATCATCGGCTCCAGCGCGCCCGGATAACTTGATGGAAGATGCTTTTCAGTGATGTACTTCTTCATGAAAACTATTCCGCGTTTGACATGGGTCGCGGTGTATTGGGCACCGGTGCCGCCTTCCTCGCCATCCATCTGTGAATAACCGATATCGTGCATCAGGGCAGCGATCATGATCAGCGCCATCTCGTCGTCGTTCAAACGTTTCCCCGAAAGATACACGCCATGCATCAGTCTCACCGCGCACATGAATACGTCCAGCGTATGGGATTTGTCATGGTAGAGCGTCTTGATGGAATTGTAGCCGGGATAATCACCGCGGAACAATCTCATCACGTCATCAAATACCGCCTGAATGAATGAAGTGTCGTAATCCGGGTTGATGCGGATGAGAATGCTGACCGCCTTGTCCCAAACAGTGCCCGGGTCACTGTTGGCAAATAGGCGGTTGATCTCGGCGGGTGTCGGCATGTTTTTCATTTTCAACCAATCAGCGCATTATGTTCCCGGCAGATTCATTGCAATCGACCCGTTAACTATGGCTGCATGATACCCCCGACCATTGAAAAAAACGAGCCTGCTGTATTCCCCAACTGGATACGGCTGCAATTTTCGTTATGATTTTGATACTGAAAGCAGTTTCCCGGATAACAGGCTGGCGGAGACGATCAACAATGCGCCAATCCAGTCACGTAGCTGCATCGTTTCATTGGCGAGAAAATATGACGAAATCGCGGCTGCCACCAGTTCAAACAGGAACAGGATAATGGCACGATTGGCAGACATGTTGGCAATGGCAAACTGCAACGCGAAAGTGGAACAGCACAGTACGATACCCAGCAGCCCGAGTATCAGCCAGGCCTGGGAGTTGATCGCCAACAGTCGTTCGGGCAATCCGCCCTGCCACAACAACAACGGTATCGCCAGCAAGGTCGTACCCAGCCAGACACTGTAAGACTTCACCTGCAAGCTCAAGTTCGCTGCACGACGCGCTACTACATTGGAGAGAGCAAAAGCCATACCGGCAGACAAGCCGATCCATTCGGCAGGATTTCGCGGTAGCGGGAGGCCCAGTTGCGGCTTCCACAACATGATGACTGCGCCGGAAAATGACAGAAAGAGGACCATATAGCCAAAACGGTTGAGGCGTTCACCCAGCAGCCAGTACGAAAACAGAATCGTCCACAGCGGCGCAAGGTAGAACAACAGCAGTACGCGCATCACCTCGCCATACAGCACCGCAAGCACATAGCCAAAGTTCGTCCAGCCCGCACAAAATATCAGCAGCAAGGCCCACCATCCGGCCTTGGGCTGCGTGTGCTGTTCGGGCTCTACCCCGTTACGGCCACGGCGTGCCCCCGTGTCAATTCCGTCCAGCCCTGGGCTGGTAACAGATTGCCCGACTTTGTTATGCGGGTGCAATTCTCGCCAGATTCCGGGCAGCATGAACATGCCGCACAGCATCGCCAGCAGATAACTGATCAACGTGGCCAGCGTCCCGGACACGCCAGCATCCTGCAACACCCGGTATGGATACCAGATCAATCCCCATACCAGCGCACCACTCAAAGCGCCGGCAACCGGCAATACATTTTGTTTTGATGACACTGGCCCACCCCTAATATTGCATTGCACCAGTATAATGCGCGCTGATTTTCGTGCGCCCTGGAAAAATAAACAAATGGGATGGCCAATGCCCCAGGAATTACCCAAATGAACCCGGATTTACCCAGATGAACCCAGATCTACAGCGACTGCAGCCCTACCCGTTCCAGAAACTCGCCGCGCTGTTTCGCGAAGCCCAACCCAATCCGGACTATCGCGCCATCAGTTTGTCCATCGGTGAACCTAAACACCCCGCTCCGCAATTCATACGTGAAGCCCTGACGAACAATCTTGACGGGCTGGCGAATTATCCCACAACCGCCGGAAGCATCGCGTTGCGCAGCACGATAGCCAACTGGCTGGCTGCACGCTATGGCATACCGGCACCCGATGCCGACACCCAGGTCCTGCCGGTAAACGGTAGC
The DNA here is from genome assembly GCA_038241165.1 of Burkholderiales bacterium. GTDB lineage: Bacteria > Pseudomonadota > Gammaproteobacteria > Burkholderiales > Gallionellaceae > Gallionella. Next base: position 8,979 of record JBBRFZ010000037.1, read on the forward strand.
CGCGAAGCGCTGTTTTCGTTTGCACAAACAATTGTCGATCGCAGCAAAAATAAGCCGGTAGTGGTCTGTCCCAATCCTTTCTACCAGATTTATGAAGGTGCGGCATTTCTGTCCGGGGCCACGCCCGTCTTCCTCAACAATCTCCCGGAGAACAACTTTGCGTTGAATTTTTCGCAATTGCCGGAAGACACCTGGCAACACACCCAGCTTGTTTACGTGTGCTCACCGGGGAATCCCACCGGGCGCGTGATGACGCTGACTGAATGGAAAATGTTGTTCGAGATGTCCGACCGGTACGACTTTGTGATCGCTTCGGATGAATGCTATTCCGAGATTTACTTTTCCGAGAAACCGCTGGGTGCGCTGCAGGCAGCCAATCTCCTGGGACGCAGCGATTACAAGAACCTGGTGGTGTTCTCCAGCCTGTCCAAACGTTCCAACGTGCCGGGTATGCGTTCAGGCTTTGTTGCAGGCGATGCCTCGTTCATCGAAAATTTTGCGCTTTATCGCACCTACCACGGTTCGGCAATGAACCCGGCCGTACAGGCTGCCAGCATCGCCGCATGGAATGACGAGGATCACGTGGCAGAAAACCGCCGCATGTATGCGGATAAATTTACCGGGGTGATGGAGATCCTGAAGCCGGTGTTGCCGGTCACACGACCCGAAGCGGGGTTTTATCTGTGGATACCCACACCGATTGCCGATACCAGCTTCGCGCAGGGCTTGTATCGCGACTATAATGTGGCCGTATTACCGGGAAGTTATCTTGCGCGCAGTGCCGATGGCATCAATCCCGGCGAAAATTTTGTGCGTCTGGCTCTGGTCGCCGGCACTGGGGAGACCGTGGAAGCCTCACAGCGCATCGCAGAATTTTGTCGCAAGTTATCAACCTCAAATCGCTAGCCGGCTTTGACTGCTACGCAGAGTTTTCTTGAATTACTCAGTGGACAGAAATTATGACTACAAATTATCTATTGCACACTCAATCACGCTGGATTTGTAGGAGCGTACCCTGCCCGCGATCAATCTATGGGTCGCGGGCAGGGCCAGCTCCTACATGGGTGCTATTTTCGAAAGAATATGTATAAACTGAAACTTTCGATGTAGTCATATTTACTGACTTATGTGTAACGACTATCGATTAATGCCCACCCACTTTATTTAACAGGAATCATCATGGACCAATTGCAACAAATCATCGAAAACAGTTTTGAACGCCGCGCCGAAATAACGCCGCGCAACGCCGACGCGCAGCTCAAAGAAGCCGTCGATAATGTCATTACCCAGCTGGACCAGGGAAAACTGCGTGTTGCAGAAAAGATAGACGGCCAATGGGTCACTCACCAATGGCTGAAAAAAGCCGTGCTGCTGTCATTCAGGCTGGAAGACAACGCATTTATCAAGGGCGGATTCACCAACTACTACGACAAGGTCCCTTCCAAATTCGCCGACTACAACAGTCGCGATTTTCGTGAAGGCGGCTTCCGCGTGGTCCCTCCCGCCGCGGCGCGCAGAGGTGCGTTCATCGGCAAGAACGTGGTGCTGATGCCATCCTATGTCAATATCGGCGCGTATATAGATGAAGGCACCATGGTGGACACATGGGCGACAGTCGGCTCCTGCGCGCAGATCGGCAAAAATGTGCACCTGAGTGGCGGTGTCGGTATCGGCGGCGTGCTCGAACCGATACAGGCCAACCCGACCGTCATCGGCGACAACTGCTTCATCGGTGCGCGCTCTGAAATTGTCGAGGGCGTGATTCTTGAAGACAATGTGGTGGTTTCCATGGGCGTGTTCATCGGCCAAAGCACCAAGATCTATGACCGCGAAACTGGCGAGGTTCACTATGGTCGGGTACCATCCGGTTCCGTGGTCGTCAGTGGCAGCCTGCCTTCCAAGGATGGCAGCTACAGCCTGTATTGCGCGGTGATCGTGAAAAAGGTGGATGCCAAAACACTATCCAAGGTGGGTATCAACGAATTACTGCGCGGAATTTGATAAGAATACAATCGTGAACATACCATCGGATTGCTCATTTTGTGATAAACGAGTGGCTGGTATCAAGTGTATAGCTGACTTTAGATACCCGCTTAAAATGGTGTTGTGAATGACCGTATCGTCCCATTAGCCGACCTTCAATGATGTCGTCTAATTGTAAGGTTGCACAGTCTTAAGGGAGCCGCATGAAAGAAATTCTCGGGCTGGTGGTGCTGACATCACCGCTCTTTCTGGTTGTACCGTGGCTGGTCGTGGCAGTGTTGGTTGCGGTGAAAGTATCGCAACTCCCCAAAATGGGTGTTGCCAGATTAGCGGCAGGGGCGGGAACGTTCGTGGTGGTTTTCCTGTTGCCATTTTCTGACGATATCGCGGGTCGCATCTATTTCAATCACCTCTGCGAAACCGAAGGGGGGGTGAGGGTATATCAAACGGTGGAATTGCCTGCCGAGTACTGGGATGCACAGGGGAGACCTAAATTCTTCAAAGAAAATGGCGATCTTAATCATTCGCTCCTAAATAATAGATTCGGAGAACCTAGCACAACAAAATCATATTCAACGTTTTTTGGAATTGATGAAAGTCATCAGCAATTAATAGATAACAGCAACCAAAAAATTTTAGGTGAGGTAATAAGTTTTTTGTATTGGGGCGGTTGGGTTTCGAGAGATCTGAGTCCCCATAATACTGCTGTGGATTGTAAGGAATTTCACGGCAACCAATTTTGGAATGGCTTTTATGTGCGTTTTTTTAAATCTACGAAATCAGCTCGATAAGTAAAGTTGAATGTCTAGTTTGGGGAAGTCGTAATGTCCGTTAAGGGCACATTGCAGACTGAAAAAAAATGTTGCACTATGAGTCCGCTTTCGTCTCCGAAGTGGACATTTTTTGGCATATATTATTAAGCTGCCTCGTCAAAGAAGTTAAATATTGAAATCGACCTTTTAGCACAACGCGAAGCATGGCAATGAAACTTAGAATATTGAGGAGCACACAATGATCGTCACACCATTACTGCAATTAGCTTCCAAAAAACAGGCCTCCGACCTGTTCTTTTCGGTTGGTGCTCCGGTCAACATCAAGATTGACGGTGTCACCATGCCGGTCAACGCGCAAACACTGGATCCGGATGTCATCAAGCGCATTGCCTACGAGATGATGTCACCCCAGCAGATTGCCGATTTTGAAACCTATCTGGAGATGAATTTTTCGTTTCGCTCCGATGTCGGCAATTTTCGCGTCAATATTTTCCGCCAGCGCGGCGACATCGCCATCGTGATCCGCCACATCAAGGCAAATATCGGAACCTCTGAAGAGCTTAACCTGCCCAACGTACTGAAAGAACTGGTCATGGAAAAGCGCGGACTGGTGCTGGTGGTCGGCGCAACCGGTTCCGGGAAGTCCACCACCCTGGCCTCCATGATCGAGCATCGCAACAATACGGTAAGCGGCCATATTCTGACCATCGAGGAGCCGATCGAATATATTTTCAGCCATAACAAATCCATCGTGAACCAGCGCGAAATCGGCACCGATACACTTACCTATGAAAGTGCGTTATACAGCGGGATGCGCGAAGCCCCGGATGTGCTGATGATAGGTGAAGTACGCGATAGAGAAACTCTCAAGCAAGCACTGATTTTTGCCCAAACCGGGCATTTATGCCTGACCACCCTGCACGCCAATAACAGTTATCACGCGCTGAACCGCATCGTGAATTTCTTCCCTTACGAATCCCGCAGGGGTGTTCTGGCCGATTTATCGATGTGCTTGCGCGCGGTGATCTCGCAACGCCTGGTGCGCGGTGTTCAGGGCAAACAGATTCCCGCCGTGGAAATCCTGCTCAACACCTCGCTGATCGCCGACCAGATCAAAAATGACGAGCTCGACAAAATACGCGAGTCCATCGAAAAGAGTGTTTCCGCCGGCTCGCAAACTTTTGAACAAGCCCTCTACAAGCTGTTCAAAAAACAGCTTATCTCCAAAGATGAAGCACTGCGCAACGCTGACTCGGCAAGCAATTTGTCCTCGCTGGTTGATTTCTCCGAGCGCACCGACACCCAGAAAGTGCCGGTATTCGGCTCTGCCCCGCCGACTCAAAAACCGGCGCCAGGTGCCGATTTTGGTGGCATCAAGCTTGATTTGAACCGTCCAAAATGAAGGGCGCCGTTACTAACAAGTTATACGGTATTCCCAACTGCAACACCGTTAAAAAAGCCAGGGACTGGCTTGCGCAACACGACATCCCGGTCGAGTTTTACGATTTCAAAAAACACGGTCTGGATATTTCCATTGCACAAAACTGGCTGCAACAAGCCGATTGGGAAAAACTGGTCAACCGCAGTGGCCTGACCTGGCGAGGCCTGCCGGAACAGCGCAAACAGAGCATACAGAACGCAAAAACCGCGCTGGCATTGATGCTGGAAAAAACCAGTGTCATCAAACGGCCGCTGCTGGAACAGAATGGCAAACTTGTGCATATCGGATTTGATGAAGCGGCCTACTCGAAAATATTCAATCCACGCACCGACTCTCAACCATGACCGATTTCCACCATGTCTGACACACTGCAGCTTGCCAAAACCCTGATCGCGCGCCGCTCACTCACTCCGGATGATGCCGGTTGCCAGGATATCCTGATCGAACGCCTGGAAAAACTCGGTTTCAGGATAGAGCGCATGCGCTTCGGCAGCGTGGATAATTTCTGGGCGCGTCGCGGCACAACCAGCCCCGTCGTGGTGTTTGCCGGACACACCGACGTGGTGCCAACCGGTCCGGTGGAGAGCTGGTTCAGCCCGCCGTTCGAACCAACCATCCGCGATGGTTTGCTATACGGGCGCGGGGCGGCCGACATGAAGACTTCCCTTGCGGCGTTCATCACCGCCATCGAGGCGTTTCTGGCGCAACATCCTAAGCATGATGGCTCCATCGCGCTGCTGATCACTTCCGATGAGGAAGGTGTCGCAGTGGATGGCACGGTGCGCGTGGTGGAAGCCTTGCAGGCACGCGGCGAAGTGCTGGATTATTGCATCGTCGGTGAGCCCACCTCGAACAAGCAGGTCGGCGACATGATCAAAAACGGGCGGCGCGGCTCGCTGAATGGCACGCTGATCGTCAAAGGCATCCAGGGCCACATCGCCTACCCGCACCTGATCAAGAATCCGATCCACATGGTCGCGCCGGCGATTGCCGAACTCGCCGCAACCACCTGGGACAATGGCAACGAATACTTCCCACCCACTTCCTGGCAGATCTCCAACATGAATGCCGGCACCGGCGCGACCAATGTCGTGCCCGGCACGGTCGAGATATTGTTCAACTTCCGCTTCTCAACCGCCAGCACCGAACAGGGCCTGAAGGACAAGGTCCATGCAATACTGGACAAACATGGCGTGAACTATGATCTGGCCTGGGAATTGTCCGGCAAACCCTATATCACCGCCAAGGGCAGTCTGGTCGCGGCAATCGGCAACGCGATCGAACAGTCGTACGGCATCACACCGGAGTTGTCCACCAGTGGCGGCACCTCGGACGGGCGCTTCATCGCCGACATCTGCCCGCAGGTGATCGAGTTCGGGCCGTTGAACGCCACCATACACAAACTCAATGAATGCGTGGGTGTCGCGGACATCGAACCGCTCAAGCTGACTTACCAGCGCACCTTGGAAAACCTGCTGAGCACCTCTCAAAATCCAGATTCCATCTCAACTGCGGTGTTATGAAAATAATTTCTTGCTTACCTGTATTAAATATGCGGCGCGGCGAAATTTTCTTCACGCCTTGCATTTGGGCGAACTCTGAATTTTTAGAGGCACCCAGATAAGTATATGAATCAATTTCTTTCTGAAGCTTCAACCAGCTTGTACACAGTGCGTGATCATCTGCGTTTCGCTGTGAGCCGCTTCAATCATGCCAAACTGTTCTTCGGGCACGGCAGCAGCGATGCCTATGATGAAGCCGCCTACCTGATCCTGCATATACTGCATCTTCCGCTGGATCGGCTTGAACCTTTTCTCGATGCACACCTGACTAATGGCGAGCGTACTGAAGTATTGAGCATCATTCACCGGCGCGTCGAGCATCGTATTCCTGCGGCCTACCTGACCCACCAGGCATTTTTGGGTGACTTCAGCTTTTATGTGGATGAGCGGGTAATCGTGCCACGATCGTTCATCGCCGAATTGTTGCTGGAACAACTCAGCCCATGGATCACCGAACCGGAAGAAATCAATAACGTGCTTGACCTGTGCACCGGCAGCGGCTGCCTCGCCATCCTTGCCGCACATGCCTTTCCATGTGCAAGTTTGGACGCTGTGGACTTGTCGTCTGCGGCACTGGCGGTTGCAGAGCGTAACGTCGCCGACTATGGCCTGCAAGACCGCATCAGTCTGATCGAGTCCGACCTGTTCGCCAAGCTGGTCGGCAAACGCTATGACCTGATCATCAGCAACCCGCCCTATGTGGATGCCGCATCGGTTGCCGCGCTGCCGCAGGAATATCTGCATGAACCAAAACTGGCACTGGGCAGCGGTCACGACGGGTTGGATGCGACTCGTCTGATACTCAAACAGGCCGCACAACACCTCACCGAGAACGGCATTCTGATCGTGGAGATTGGGCACAACCGCGACGTGCTGCAGGCCGCTTTTCCCGACCTGCCTTTCACCTGGCTGGATGTATCAGCGGGTGACGAGTTCGTGTTCATGCTGCACCGCAACGACCTCCCTTGATTCATGTCTGTAAATCACTACGAGAACTTTCCAGTCGCTTCGATCCTGATGCCCAGACGGCTGCGCAAGCCGGTTGCGGTGATCTATCATTTCGCCCGCGCGGCTGACGACATCGCCGATGAAGGAGTGCTGTCGAATGAAGAACGTCTGCAACGGCTCGATGAATTCCGCGCCGAGCTGGCGCGTATCGCTGACGATACAACTCCGCTTACGCCGCTGTTCATCAACCTCGGCGCTGAGATCCGGGAACATGCATTACCGATGCCGCCGTTCCATGATCTGCTCGATGCCTTCTCCCAGGACGTGGTGAAGAAACGCTATGAGAACTTTGATGACTTGCTGGACTACTGTCGCCGCTCAGCCAATCCGGTCGGCAACCTGCTGCTGCATCTTTATGAGGAAGCCACACCGGTCAACATCGCCTACTCAGATGCGATCTGCACCAGCCTGCAGATCATCAATTTCTGGCAGGATGTCGCGAAGGATTATGCCATCGGGCGCATCTACCTGCCCCAAGACGAGCTCGCGCTATACGGTGTTGGCGAAGAACAGATCGCACAGGGTGTCAGTAATGACGCCTGGCGCGAATTGATGAAATTCCAGGTGGATCGGGCACGGGCATTGATGCTTACCGGAAAACCGTTGGGCAGTATACTTACCGGACGCATCGGGCTGGAAATGCGCATGATCATCGCAGGCGGATTGCGCATACTCTCCAAACTGGAAAACGCGCAGTACGACATGTTCCACCGGCGACCGGTATTGAAGCCTTTCGACTGGGTTATCATGTTGGCCAAGAGTGCACCCTTTTGAAAGCCGTTATGGATCCCAACCAGTATTGCCAGGGCAAAGCTGCCTCCAGCGGTTCAAGTTTCTACTCCAGCTTCCGTTTTCTTCCGCCGGACAAACGTCGCGCCATCACCGCTCTGTATGCCTTCTGTCGCGAGGTGGACGATGTGGTGGACGAATGCACGGATAACAACGTGGCACGCATCACGTTGAACTGGTGGCGCAGACAGATCGCGGAAATTTATGGTGTCAAGCCGCAGCACCCGCAGGGAGTACACCGGGAGGCGCCCGAGGACTCTGCCCTCACTCTCCCGCTGCATCCGGTGGCAATAGCGCTGGTTCCGGTAGTACAACAATTCAACCTGTCCAAAGAGCATTTTCTCGAGATCATCGACGGGATGGAGATGGATCTTGACCAAGTGCGCTATCCCGATTTCAAATCACTGCAACTGTACTGTTACAGAGTCGCCTCGGTGGTCGGCCTGCTCGCCGCGGAAATATTCGGCTATACCGACCGCAGGACGCTGAAATACGCGCACGATCTCGGCATCGCCTTCCAGCTGACCAACATCATCCGCGACGTCGGCGAAGACGCACGACGCAATCGTATCTATCTGCCTATGGACGAATTGCAGCAGTTCGGCGTGACGACGGCTGAGATTTTAAACGCGAAAGAAACTGAGAATTTCCGGAAACTGATGGCATTCCAGGTCGAGCGTGCACAACGCTATTACCGGCAGGCACTGGCGCATCTTCCCGAAGTGGATCGCAAGGCGCAGCGTACCGGGCTGATTATGGCAGCGATCTACCGTGCCACACTGGACGAAGTGGTTGCCAGCGGCTGCCACGTGCTGAAGGAACGCATCTCGCTGACGCCGCTGCGCAAACTCTGGTTGGCGTGGAAGATCTGGCTTAAACCTTAAGACATATAACAGCCAAAAACGGCAACTGCGCCGCACCGTGTCGGTACTGCCCGCTCGATATCTTCTCAGCGAGTTTCAGGATTCAGCGCTTCGCAGGCGCATCCTCTCAGGGGTCGCATCCCCGCAAGCGGGGCTCCTGCTCCATCCTCCGAGGCGCTGCCCGCTCAGACAGCTTGTTTTGAATGGATGACTCGGCTTTTCGCGGACGCATCCTCTCCGGGGTCGCATCCCCGCAAGCGGGGCTCCTGCTCCGCCCTCCGAGGTGCTGCCCGCTCAGATAGCTTGTTTTGAATGGATGGCTCGGCTTTTCGCGGACGCATCCTCTCCGGGGTCGCATCCCCGCAAGCGGGGCTCCTGCTCCGCCCTCCGAGGTGCTACTCCCACTCGATCGTCGCGGGTGGTTTGCCGGAGATGTCGTAGACCACGCGGTTGATGCCTCGTACTTCGTTGATGATGCGGTTGGAAACCCTGCCCAGCAAGTCATAAGGCAGATGTGCCCAGTGCGCGGTCATGAAGTCCTGTGTCTGCACCGCGCGCAATGCCACCACCCATTCGTAAGTGCGGCCGTCGCCCATCACGCCTACGCTCTTGACCGGAAGGAATACGGTAAACGCTTGCGCGGTCTTCGCATACCAGGACATCCCGTTATCATCTTTGTTGGCATTCAATTCTTCGATGAAGATCGCATCGGCGAGTCGCAGCAGATCGGCGTATTCGCGCTTGACTTCACCCAGGATGCGCACGCCCAGACCGGGACCCGGGAAAGGATGACGATAAACCATGTCGTGTGGCAGGCCCAGCGCCACGCCGAGTTCCCGCACTTCGTCTTTGAACAGCTCACGCAACGGTTCAAGCAGTTTCAGGTGCAGACTTTCAGGCAAACCGCCGACATTGTGGTGCGATTTGATGGCGTGGGCTTTTTTGGTTTTTGCACCGGCCGATTCGATTACGTCCGGATAGATCGTGCCCTGTGCCAGCCACTTGGCTTTTGGTAATTTCTTGGCTTCACGCTGGAAAACTTCGACAAATTCGCGGCCGATGACTTTTCGTTTCTGCTCCGGGTCGGTCACACCGGCAAGGTGTTTCATGAACTCGCCGCTGGCATCGACGTGAATGATCTTCATATGAAAATGGTTGGCGAAAGTCTCCATCACCTGCGTGCCCTCATTCAGGCGCAGCAAACCATTGTCCACGAATACGCAGGTCAGTTGATCGCCGATGGCGCGATGTATCAGCGCTGCTGCCACCGAGGAATCCACGCCGCCGGATAACCCGAGTATCACTTCCTCATTGCCCACCTGTGCACGGATCTTTTCCACCGCTTCCTTGACGTAATCCGGCATGTTCCAGTCCTGCTCACAGCCACAGATGTCATGCACGAAGCGATTCAGCATCACCTTGCCCTGATAGGTATGGGTCACTTCCGGATGAAATTGCAGTGCATAAAAATTCCGTGCTTCGTCGGCCATGCCGACGATGGGCGTGGAAGTATTGCTGGCGATTACCGAGAATCCGGGCGGCAGAGCCGTCACCTTGTCGCCGTGGCTCATCCACACGTCGATCAAACCGTGCCCCTGAGCGTTGGTTCTGTCCTGGATATCGCGCAGCAATGCAGAGTGTCCCTGTGCACGAATCTCGGCATAACCGAATTCACGCACCAGGCCGTTTTCAACCGCGCCACCCAATTGTGCGGCCATGGTCTGCATGCCGTAGCAAATACCCAGCACCGGAATGCCCAGTTCGAAAACGATCTGTGGTGCGCGCGGCGTATCTCCATCGTTCACCGAATTCGGACCCCCGGATAGTATGATCCCGGCCGGGTTGAATTCACGAATGAAGTCAGCATCAACATCGTAGGGATGCAATTCGCAGTAGACGTTTGTTTCACGCACCCGGCGCGCGATCAACTGGGTGTATTGCGAACCGAAATCGAGTATCAGAATTTTTTTGTGCATGTTCAGAGTCTGGGAAGGATTAAGAGAGAAGGGATCGCGCCTGCGGCGCTCAAGGGTGAAGATGTGCCGGTTTTACCCTTTTCTCTTCCTCCTTCTCCCTTCTCGCAGTGTTAGTCAATATGGTAATTCGGCGCTTCCTTGGTGATCTGCACATCATGCACATGGGACTCGCGTATACCCGAAGAGGTGATCTCGACGAACTCGGCCTTGGTGTGCACGGTGGTGATATCCGCACAGCCGAGATATCCCATGCTGGAACGCAAGCCACCCATCAACTGGTGAATCACTGCAAGCACGCTGCCCTTGTAGGGCACACGACCTTCAACGCCTTCAGGCACAAGCTTGTCCTGATTGTCTTCATTGTCCTGGAAATAGCGGTCGCTGGAACCTTGCTGCATCGCGGCCAGACTGCCCATGCCGCGATAGGATTTGTAGGAACGCCCCTGGAACAGTTCAATCTCGCCGGGCGCTTCTTCGGTACCGGCAAACAAGCCACCCAGCATGACCGTGTGCGCACCGGCCGCAATCGCTTTCGAGATGTCGCCCGAGTAGCGGATTCCGCCATCGGCAATCAGCGGTACGCCGGTTCCCTGCAATGCCTTGGCCACACTCTGGATCGCGGTGATCTGCGGCACACCGACACCCGCGACGATGCGCGTGGTACATATCGAGCCGGGACCGATTCCGACTTTAACGCCGTCGGCGCCGTGATCCAGCAAAGTCATTGCCGCACCACCGGTGGCGATGTTGCCGCCAATCACCTCGATGTTCGGGAACCGGGTCTTGACCCACTTGACGCGATCCAGCACACCCTGCGAATGACCGTGCGCGGTATCCACCACGATCACGTCGACGCCTGCCGCGGCCAGCAACGTGACACGCTCATCCGTACCCTCGCCCACACCGACCGCGGCACCGACACGCAGATGCCCGAAGCTGTCCTTGCAGGCGAGGGGATGTTCACTTGATTTCAAGATATCCTTGACCGTCATCAGACCGCACAACTCGAACGCATCGTTCACCACCATCACGCGCTCGATACGGTGTTTGTGCATCAGGTTGCGCGCATCGTCAAGGCTGGCGTTCTCCCTGACCGTGATCAACCGATCAAGCGGCGTCATGATGTTTTTGACCGGCTGATCCAGATTGCTCTCAAAGCGCAGATCGCGATTGGTCACAATGCCGACCAACTGCTTGCCCTGCACCACCGGCAAACCGGAAATCTTGTGCTTGCGCGTCAAACTGATCACGCTGCTCACTGTCATGTCCGGCGTGATGGTAATCGGATCCTGAACCACGCCGCTTTCAAAGCGTTTGACCTTGGCGACCTTTTCCGCCTGCGCCTGGGCCGACATGTTCTTGTGGATGATGCCGATACCGCCTTCCTGTGCCAGCGCGATCGCGAGGCGCGATTCTGTGACGGTATCCATCGCTGCGGACAGTAGCGGAATATTCAGATTGATGTTGCGGGTAAGCTGGGTGCGCAAACTGACATTGCGCGGCAACACATTGGAGTAGGCGGGAACGAGCAGAACGTCGTCAAAGGTTAAAGCTTTTTGAATGATGCGCATGAAACAGCCCTCGGCAAAGCGAGCATTATACGCATCTGGTGGGGTCATATCCAGCGACTTGGATGGGGGAATACACAAGAGCTTATCAATATTGCCTGAAACCGCTCTGTTGTCTATCAAGGCTGTTTGCCAAGCCAAAAAAATGCTCGGCAACCTGCCGCCTTGCATTCAACTCGGCAACAAAGCCGCTGGCTTATATCTGGCCACCCGGGATATTGTGGGCAGCGCGTCTTATCGATTATTCGGCCGGTTTGCCCGAAAATATAATGATGAAACTCATTACAATAAACGGTGAAAAAACAAAGAAAACCGTTAATGTACCCCAAGCTGTTATTGAATTCATTTGCCACCTCCAAAATTATTATAGTAACTGTTCGTGCCACAATCAGTCCTGATATCAAGCTATCAGTCTGACGGGTTAAATAACCACATAAAATCTGTGGCTATGAAATAGTGTCACCTGACAACTCAAATTGCAACATTCAAAATGCAACAAGATGATACCGATATATATAAATTCGGTTTCATGGCCGCCGGTTTTATTGTCGGGTTCGTGACGACCGTTGCAGTTATTCGGTTACAGTTTTGTTCAGCATCGCTTTCAGTCTCGCCAGCTTGTCCATAC
>JBBRFZ010000038.1:0-20714 GCA_038241165.1 Burkholderiales bacterium
GTCAAATTTCGAAACAGTGCGGCTTTCGTTTTGGAGCGGGCATGCCCGGCTAACTGATTGATGGTCGGGGCCTGGGCCCGCTCCTACAGAAGGCGCAGATTATGCAATATTCCTTTGCCAATCTGGCAAGGCACGCACGCAGCAACGCGGTACAGGTGGTCGCGCTGAGTCTCGGCGGTATGGCCTTGCTGTTGCTTACCTTCGTGCGTGCCGACCTGATGGACAGCTGGCGATCGCGGCTACCGCCGGATGCGCCCAACCGTTTCATCGTCAACATCCAGCCTGACCAGCGCGCGGCGGTGCTGGATTTTTTCAAGGAGCAGAAATTAACGCCGCCTGAATTGTTTCCGATGGTGCGCGGGCGCCTGGTCGCGATCAATCAACGCGCGGTCAATGGCGATGATTATCCAGACCTGCGCGCGCGCAGGCTGGCGGAGCGCGAGACCAACCTGTCCTGGCTGGATCATGTGCCTGAAGGTAATGAATTGGTTGAAGGAAAGTGGTTCCTGCGCAAGAGTGATACCGAAGGCACCGGGCTGACTGAGCGGCCTGCGAACTTGCGAGCAGATGCCGCCAGCGTCCCTTTGGGGCACCCGCCGGTGTCCCCCTTGCGGGGAAAAGGCACACTTGGGCAGTTGTCGGTGGAAGAGGGACTTGCCAAGACACTGGGCATACATATGGGCGACACACTGACCTATGACGTGGCAGGCAATAAATTCAGCGCGAAGGTGGTGAATCTGCGCAAGGTGGAGTGGGATACCATGCGGGTGAATTTTTTCGTGATCGCCGCGCCCGGCATGCTGGATGATTTTCCGGCCAGCTACATAACCAGTTTCCATCTGCCGGCAGACAGGACGCCGGCCATGAATGGGCTGATCAAAATCTTTCCAAATCTGCTGCTGATCAATGTCGAGGCGATGATAGAACAGGTTCGCCACATCATGGACCAGATCTCGCAAACCATGACTGCGGTGTTCATGTTTACACTGCTGAGCGGGGTAGCGGTGCTTTATGCGGCGTTGCTGGCAACGCAGGATGAGCGCATCCATGAGGCCGCGATCCTGCGCACACTGGGTGCTGACAGCCGGTATCTGCGGCAACTGCACCTGAACGAGTTTGCCGTGCTGGGATTGATGAGCGGCCTGTTCGCTGCGGCCGGTGCAGTATTGCTGGGTTGGGTGCTGGCACGTTTCGTACTGGATATTCCGTATCAGACCGGCATCTCCATCTGGCTGAGCGGTGGGCTGGGCGGGATGGGTGTGGTGATGCTGGCGGGGTGGCTGGGGACGCGACGGTTGGCTGTGTTGCCGCCGCTGGCCATTTTGCGCGAGTAAACATGCGCGGGGATTGATATGGGTAAATCTGTATGTGTGTTGTGTCTGATTGTCGTTGCGCTGCTCTTCGGCTGCAGTAGCGAGGCGGCCAAACGCACCGCCTATGAAACGCTGCAGAATGTCCACGAGCAGGAATGCCTGAAGAACCCGGCTATGGACTGCGGCAAGCGGGACAGTTACGAAGATTATGAACATCAGCGCAAATCATTGGAGCAGTCGAGATAATCTTGCTTGCGCTACAGCCCCTGCATCAGGCCCCGATGTGTATAGCTCAGCCGGATTTGGGGTATTCGGTTCATTTCGCGGGTAAACAGGCAGTTCCACGCCGGAATTTAGGTTGAGTGTCAGGGCGCAATAGTGATAGAATACGCGCCGCTTCGGGATAGCCCGGAGCAAAATTTCCCGTTCGCACAAGTTGGGGTGCTCGAAAGAGTCAGGCTGGCGAGCGGTAGACAATAACCCTTACGATTGGAGCAATCATGGCTGTAACTATGCGTCAAATGTTGGAAGCTGGTGTGCATTTCGGACACCAGACACGTTTTTGGAATCCCAAGATGGCACCGTTCATCTTCGGTCATCGCAACAAAATTCACATCATCAATCTGGAAAAGACCGTCACGATGTTCGCCGAGGCGGAAAACTTCGTGCGCAAGCTGTCCGCGAAAAAAGGGACCATCCTGTTCGTCGCGACCAAGCGCCAGGCGCGCGACATTCTGCAGGAAGAGGCTGAACGCGCGAATTCACCGTTTGTGAATCACCGCTGGCTGGGCGGCATGCTGACCAACCACAAGACCGTTCAGGTTTCCATCAAGCGTCTGCGCGAACTGGAGCAGATGACTGCCGATGGCGCGGTTGAAAAATTATCCAAGAAAGAAGCGCTGATGATGTCGCGCGAGTTGGAAAAGCTGAATCGCAGCCTGGGCGGAATCAAGGACATGCAAGGCCTTCCTGACGCGATCTTCGTGATTGATGTCGGCTACCAGAAGGGCACTATCGTAGAAGCGCAGAAGCTGGGCATTCCGGTGGTTGGCATCGTGGATACGAACAATTCGCCGCTGGGCGTGGATTACATCATTCCCGGCAACGACGATTCGACGCAGGCGATCCGCCTGTATGCCCGTGCTATCGCCGACGCGGTGCTGGAAGGCCGTGCGCAAGCGATGAATGAACTGATCGAGCAGATTGCCGAGCAGCCGGCTGAACAAACAAGCGAACAGGCAGCCTGATCTTAAATAAGCCGCAAAAAGGGGCGCGAGCCCCTTTTTTTATAAGCAATTTTTAAAGAGCGATCAAATGTCTGACAACATTAGAAGCAGAATCGTTACTCAGGGCGTACAGCGTTCACCAAACCGCGCGATGTTGCGTGCGGTGGGATTCAGTGACAAGGATTTCGACAAGCCTATTGTCGGTGTGGCAAACGCGCACAGCACCATCACCCCGTGCAATATGGGAATCGGGGCATTGGCCTTGCGGGCCGAGGCCGCGCTGAAGAAGGCCGGCGCGATGCCGCAGGTGTTCGGCACGATCACGATTTCGGACGGTATCTCGATGGGCACCGAGGGCATGAAATATTCGCTGGTGTCGCGTGAAGTGATCGCCGACTCGATCGAGACCGTGTGCAACGGCCAGAGCATGGACGGCGTGCTGACTATCGGCGGCTGCGACAAGAATATGCCGGGCGCGATGATCGCGATCGCGCGTTTGAACATCCCGTCCATTTTTGTCTACGGTGGCACGATCAAGCCGGGCTGCTACAAAGGCCGCGACCTGACCATCGTCAGTTCGTTCGAGGCAGTGGGCCAGTATTCGGCACACAAGATCGATGAAACGGAACTGATGGAAATCGAGCGTCACGCCTGTCCGGGTGCCGGCTCCTGTGGCGGCATGTACACCGCGAACACAATGTCTTCGGCCATCGAGGCGATGGGCATGAGCCTGATGTATTCCTCCACGATGGCCGCGGAGGATCTGGAGAAAGCCGAGAGCACCGCGAAGTCTGCCGAAGTGCTGGTGAACGCAATCCGGAAACAGATCCTGCCGCGCCAGTTGTTGACACGCAAGGCGTTCGAGAACGCGATCGCGGTGATCATGGCGGTGGGCGGTTCCACGAACGCGGTGTTGCATCTGCTGTCCATCGCGCATGCCGCGCAGGTGTCGCTGACCATCGATGATTTTGAAATTATTCGTGCGCGCGTACCGGTGCTGTGCGATCTCAAGCCTTCCGGAAAATACGTTGCGACCGATCTGCATCAGGCCGGCGGCATTCCGCAGGTGATGAAAATTTTGCTGGCACATGGCGTGTTGCATGGGGATGCGCTGACCATTACCGGCCAGACTATCGCTGAGGTGTTGCAGGATATTCCAGAGGAACCGCGCAAGGATCAGGATGTGATTCGTCCGTGGAGTAATCCGGTCTATGCGCAGGGACACCTGGCGATCCTGAAAGGCAATCTGGCGCCGGAAGGCGCGGTGGCCAAGATCACCGGCGTCAAGCTGGCAAAAATAACCGGTCCGGCACGCGTGTTCGACTCTGAAGAGGCGTGCATGGAAGCGATACTGGCGCGCAAAATAAAAGCGGGTGATGTGGTGATCATCCGCTACGAAGGCCCCAAGGGCGGCCCGGGGATGCGCGAGATGTTGTCGCCCACCTCGGCCATCATCGGCGAAGGACTGGGCGATTCCGTCGGCCTGATCACCGATGGCCGATTTTCCGGCGGCACTTACGGCATGGTGGTCGGGCATGTCGCACCTGAAGCCGCTGTCGGGGGCACCATCGCACTGGTCAACGAAGGTGATTCGGTGACCATCGATGCAGACCGGCGTTTGCTGCAGCTCAATGTGAGTGATGAGGAACTGGCGATCCGCCGTGCAGCTTGGCAACCGCCGACACCGCGCTATACACGCGGTGTGTTGGCGAAATACGCCAGGCTGGTTTCGACGGCAAGCAAGGGCGCCGTGACCGATTAAACCAATTTTTATAATATTTATACGGAGTAGAAAATGTCGGAAATTACAGCAAGTATGGTCAAGGAATTGCGCGAGATGACCGGTCTCGGCATGATGGAATGCAAGCGGGCGCTGGTTGAATCCAACGGCGATCTGAAAGCGGCTGAAGAACAAATGCGCATCAAGAGCGGTGCCAAGGCGAGCAAAGCCGCCAACCGTGTGACCGCCGAAGGCGTGGTCAGCACCTATATTTCGAATGACGGAAAGACCGGCGCGCTGGTTGAAGTGAACTGCGAGACCGACTTCGTCGCGAAAAACGATGATTTTGTCGCGTTCACAAAAAATGCAGCCGAGACCGTGGCGAAGAACGATCCTGCCGATCTGGATGCGCTGTCCGGCATGGCGATCGTCAACGGTTCCGGAACCGTCGAGGATACACGCAAGGCGCTGGTGATGAAGCTGGGCGAGAATGTCAGCATCCGCCGCTTCGAGCGTTATGTGACCACAACCGGCAAGCTGTCCAGCTATCTTCACGGCAGCAAGATCGGCGTGCTGTTGAACTTTGCAGGCGGTGACGAAACACTGGGCCGCGATATTTCCATGCACATCGCCGCCAGCAAACCCAAGTCGATCGATGCTTCCGGCGTGAACCCGGAAGATATCGCTACCGAGCGCCGCATTGCGATCGAAAAGGCGCGCGAAGGCGGCAAGCCGGAAGCGATGCTGGAGAAGATAGCCGACGGCACGGTGCAGAAGTTCCTCAAGGAAGTTACCCTGCTGGGGCAGGTGTTCGTCAAGGCAGAAGACGGCAAACAAACCATCGAACAATTGCTCAAGAGCAAGGGTGCAACCGTGACCGCGTTCCAGATGTTCGTGGTGGGTGAGGGCATCGAGAAAAAGGTCGAAGATTATGCCGCCGAGGTGGCTGCCGCAGCAGAAGCGGCAAAAGGATAACAGTCATGGCTAACCCCGCCTATAAACGCATCCTGCTCAAGCTCAGCGGCGAAGCCCTGATGGGCGACGACACCTACGGGATCAACCGCGAGACGATAGAGCGCATCGTGGCCGAGATTGCGGAAGTGGTCGAGTTGGGTGTGCAGGTGGCGATCGTGATCGGTGGCGGCAACATCTTCCGCGGCGTGGCTCCGGCCGCTGCGGGGATGGACAGGGCGACTGCGGATTACATGGGCATGCTGGCCACGGTGATGAATTCGATGGCATTGCAGGATGCGATGACGCGAGCTGGCCTGGATTGCCGCGTGCAGTCCGCGTTGAATCTGGAACAGGTCGCCGAACCGTTCATACGCGGCAAGGCGCTACGCTATCTCGAAGACGGCAAGGTGGTGATATTTGCGGCCGGTATCGGCAGCCCGTTCTTTACAACCGACACCGCCGCCGCTTTGCGCGGTGTGGAGATGTCCGCCGAAGTGGTGATCAAGGCGACCAAAGTGGATGGCGTTTATACTGCCGACCCCAAGAAAGATCCGCATGCGATTCGTTATCAGAGCCTGAGCTTTGACGAGGCGATCAGCAAGAATCTGAAGATCATGGATGCGACGGCTCTGACATTATGCCGTGACCAGAAGTTGCCGATCATCGTGTTCAGTATTTTTAAACCCGGCGCGCTGAAGCGTGTGGTGTTTGGCGAGGGTGAGGGCACTCTTGTCCGGGTTGATTAACTCAGGAGAAAACCAATGATTGCCGGGACTAACCATGATTGATGAAATAAAGAAAACTACGGATCAGAAAATGCAAAAGTCGCTGGATGCCTTGAAGGCCGACTTGGGCAAGGTTCGTACGGGACGCGCGCACACCGGTCTTCTGGACCATGTGATGGTGGAGTACTACGGGAATCCGACCCTGATCACCCAGGTCGCAAACGTTACTCTGATCGATGCGCGAACCATCGGGGTGCAGCCGTGGGAAAAGAACATGGTCGGTCCGGTCGAGCGTGCTATACGCGATGGCGACCTTGGCCTGAACCCGGCCACCAACGGCGACCTGATACGCGTACCGATGCCGATGCTGACCGAAGAACGCCGCCGCGACCTGATCAAGGTGATCAAATCCGAAGGCGAGACCGCCAGGGTGGCGGTGCGCAACATACGCCGTGATGCCAATAACACACTTAAGGAAGCACTCAAGAACAAAGAGATCGCTGAAGACGAAGAACGCCGTACCCAGGACGAAATACAGAAGCTGACCGATCACTACGTTGCCGAGATTGACAAGGCGCTGGTTGCCAAAGAAGCAGACCTGATGGCTGTTTGATTCCGAACGATCCTGGAATAATGGCCACTCTCCCATCCAGCTCCACCCGTGCAATACCGGATACCGGCAGTATTCCGCGTCATGTTGCAATCATCATGGACGGCAACGGGCGCTGGGCGAAACAGCGCTTCATGCCGCGCGTGGCGGGGCACCAGCGCGGCGTGGAAGCATTGCGCGGAGTGGTAAAGGCGTGCCGGGATATGGGGGTGGGATATCTGACCGTATTTGCCTTCAGCAGTGAAAACTGGCGGCGCCCTGTCGATGAAGTTTCTTTCCTGATGTCATTGTTCCTGAAAATGCTGGAACGCGAAGTGGACAAACTGCACCAGAACGACATACGCCTGAAAATTATCGGCGACCGCACCCGTTTTGACGGCAAACTCCAGCAGACCATGCGTGATGCCGAGATGCTTACCGCAAACAATTCCGCCCTGACGCTGACCATTGCTGCGAATTACGGAGGACGCTGGGATGTGATGCGCGCAATGAAGATGATGCTTGGCGAGCATCCGGACCTTGCGCAAACCTTTACCGAGGAAGACCTGCAACCCTATCTCTCGATGAGCGACGCACCCGAGCCCGATCTGTTCATACGTACCGGCGGCGAACAGCGCATCAGCAACTTCATGCTATGGCAATTGGCCTATACCGAACTGCATTTTACTGACACGCTGTGGCCGGCTTTTGACCGCAACGAATTCAACAAGGCGATCGCCTCGTATCAGCAGCGCGAGCGCCGTTTTGGCCGAACCAGTGAACAGTTGCCTGGCCGAACCGAAGGGGAGCAGAGTGCATAGGGTGCAAGTGATGGATAAGGAAGATACCGGCTTCGGGACAATTGCACCGGGGAAAAGATCCGATGCTTAAGTCGCGAGTGATTACAGCGGTGATCCTGCTGGTTTTGTTTTTGTTGGCGGTATTCATGCTGCCCGATGGCGGGTGGGCCGTATTGGTGACTGTGATGGTACTGCAGGGCGCTGCCGAGTGGTCGCGCATGGCCGGGTTCAGCCACACAACTGCGAACATTTTCTGGGGGCTGACGCTGTTGATGTTGCTGGGCCTGATCTGGTTCGATAACAGCCACACACCGGAACAGACCCTGTACACGCATATTTCCGTTTACACCTTGTCCGCCGTACTCTGGCTGGTGGTCGTGCCGGCCTGGTTGATTGCAGGCTGGAAGGTTAGGCAGCCGCTGCTGATGGCGTTGGTCGGATGGGTGTTGCTGGTTCCGACCGGATTGGCGATGCTGGACTTGCGTATGGGCCACCCGTGGTGGCTGCTGGGCATGATGAGCCTGGTCTGGATGGCAGATATTTCCGCTTATTTTGCGGGCCGCAAGTTCGGCAAGACCAAGCTGGCACCCAGCATCAGTCCCGGCAAAACCTGGGAGGGCGTGGCGGGCGCGCTGCTGGGTGTGACAGTATGCGTCATGCTTGTCTGGAGTTTCAGCCCTTACTCAAAACATGTCGCATTCCTGCCCACTGTACTGATGGCTTCCTGGTGCTGGGTGGGTCTGGCGGTCATCGGTGATCTGTTTGAATCGGCGATCAAGCGCCAGGCGGGTATCAAGGACAGCGGTGCTTTGCTGCCCGGTCACGGCGGATTGCTGGACCGTATCGATGCGTTGACCTCGACCCTGCCGCTCGCCGCGCTGGCGATTACATTGCAGCATGTCAGCTGACCGGCCGATGCAACAGTCCACGATACAGCACATTACCATTCTGGGTTCCACCGGCAGTATCGGGACCAGCACGCTGGACGTGGTGGGACGTCATCCGGACAAGTTCAAAATCGTTGCGCTGACGGCGAACAGCCAGGTTGATCTGTTGTTCAGACAATGCCGGCAATTCAAACCATGTTATGCGGTGATGCTGGACGGGGCAGCCGCGATTCGTTTGCGCGAACTGGTGCACGATGCCGGGATGGTCACCGAAGTATTGAGTGGTATCGAAGCACTGGAGCAGGTTGCAGTGTTGCCGGAAGTGGATGCGGTGATGGCTGCCATCGTCGGGGCCGCGGGTTTGCGCCCCACGCTGGCGGCGGCACGTGCCGGCAAGAAAATCCTGCTGGCAAACAAGGAGACGCTGGTGATGGCGGGCAAAGTGTTCATGGATGCGGTGCGGGCCAGTGGCGCCACGCTGTTGCCGATCGACAGCGAACATAACGCGATTTTCCAGTCTTTGCCGCGCGGCTATGACGGCAATCCGGCCGCCAGTGGTGTGCGCCGCATTCTGCTGACAGCATCGGGCGGGCCGTTTCGCGATACCCCGCTGGATGAATTGCACAACGTCACACCGGAACAGGCGTGTGCCCATCCAAACTGGGTGATGGGGCGCAAGATATCGGTGGATTCGGCAAGCATGATGAACAAGGGCCTGGAGGTAATCGAGGCGCACTGGCTGTTCAACGCCCATGCCGATGATATTCAGGTGGTGATTCATCCGCAGAGTGTGATCCATTCGCTGGTCGAATATGTGGACGGATCGGTACTGGCGCAGCTCGGCAATCCCGACATGCGCACACCGATTGCCTATGGCCTGGCCTATCCGGAGCGCATTGATGCCGGTGTCGCGCCGCTGGATCTGTTCAAGGTGGCAACGATGAATTTTGTCGCGCCGGACTTCGAGCGTTTCCCGTGTCTGGCCCTGGCATACCAGGCTCTGCGCGCAGCAGGAACGGCTCCTGCGGTATTGAATGCCGCAAATGAAGTCGCAGTGGCGGCTTTCCTCGACAGGAAAATTTCTTTCCTGGCTATTCCACGCATCATCGGGGCGGTACTGGATGCCCTGCCTGTCGGTACGGTTGGCAGCCTGGATGATGTTCTGGGCGCAGATGCAAATGCGCGCCGCGTCGCACAACAACAAATTCACGGATTGAACAGATGATCACATTATTGGCATTTTTACTCGCAATCGCGCTGTTGGTGGTGTTCCATGAATTCGGACACTATTGGGTGGCGCGCCGATGCGGTGTGAAGGTGCTGCGCTTTTCGATGGGCTTTGGCAAGGTTATATACAGCAAGCGATTTGCCAACAGCGATACCGAGTGGGTGATTTCTGCCATCCCCGTGGGCGGCTACGTCAAGATGCTGGACGAACGCGAAGAAGAGGTCGCGCCGAGGGATTTGCCCTATGCGTTCAACCGCAAACCGGTATTGCAGCGCATGGCAATCGTGGTGGCCGGACCACTGGCGAATTTCCTGCTGGCTATCTTGTTGTATTGGGGGTTGTTTGTTCACGGTGTACCGGGGCTGAAACCGACGCTGGGAGACGTTCCGCAGGGAACTCCCGCTGCCGTTGCCAGGATGCAATCAAATGAAACCATACTCAGGGTCGATGGGGAGCCCGCTCCGAGTTGGCAGGAATTGCATTGGTTGTTGATGGAGGCGGTACTCAATCAGGATTCAGAGGCCCCTTCGTCAGGCCCAGGGCAGGCTCTGAAACAGGGCGGGGTGAAAATAGAAGCGCAAAGTGCCGACGGTACACCGTTGTCTCATACACTGGATATCAGCGGCCTGAAAGCGAAGGACCTTGATGGCGATTTTCTTGACAAGCTCGGGTTGCATCTCTATCAACCGGTTGTCCTCCCGGTCATCGGCAGTGTTGTCAAAGACAGTGTGGCACAGCGTGCCGGCCTGCAACGGGGAGACCGTATCCTGAGTGCCAATGGTGCCGGGATGCAACACTGGATGGATCTGGTGGAGCTGATACGAGCGCATCCGGCCCAAACCGTGCTGCTGGATGTACAGCGCGGCGCATCGAAATTGCATATCACGGTGGTTCCCCAAGCCGTTGCCGAATCGGGCAAGTCGGTCGGCAGGATCGGGGCGGGCCCGGAAGTGGACGATGCAAAATGGAAAGCAATGTTCACCGAAGTGAGTTACGGCCCGCTGAAAGCGATGACACAGTCTCTGCGCAAGACCTGGGAAACTTCAGCCATCAGCCTGGAAATGATGGGGAAGATGATGATGGGCAAGGTGTCGATGAAAAATCTGAGCGGCCCGATCACGATTGCCGATTATGCCGGACAGTCAGCAAAAATGGGCGTGGTGGCTTATTTGAGCTTCCTTGCATTGATCAGCATCAGTCTCGGCGTGTTGAATTTGTTACCTATCCCGTTATTGGATGGCGGGCACTTGTTGTATTATGTCGCCGAATTGGTCAAAGGTAGCCCGGTCTCGGAAACGTCCTGGGAGGTCGGCCAGAAGATAGGCATCGCGCTACTGGGCACGCTGATGGTTTTTGCTATATATAACGATATTAATCGCTTTGTTTCAGGCTAAATAATGTACATAAAAAAACTGGCGGGATTGATATTCCTGCTCTGTATCTCGCGCGCCTGGGCAATCGAGCCGTTCACCATCACAGACATAAAAGTCGAGGGTATTCAGCGTACCGATGCCGGGACGGTGTTCAGCTATCTGCCCGTCAAGGTCGGTGACACGATGCATGACGAGCAGGGTGCAGCGTCGATCCACGCTTTGTATGCCACGGGGTTTTTCAAGGATGTTCGCCTGAAAGTCGATCGGGGAGTATTGATCGTGCAGGTGCAGGAGAGGCCCACGATTGCAAGCATCGAGATAAACGGAACCAAGGAATTTCCCAAGGATCAGCTCAAGCAGAGCATGAAATATGCGGGGTTGGCCGAAGCAAAAATTTTCGACAAGGGTGCATTGGACAAGGCGACCCAGGAACTGAAACGCCAGTATATCGCGCGCGGAAAATACGACGTCAAGGTGACGTCCACCGTCACCGAGCTGCCGCGTAACCGGGTCAGCATTGTGTTCAACGTCGTCGAAGGCGATGTTGCAAAAATAAAGCAGATCAATTTGATCGGCAATCATGTCTACCCGGAATCCCAGTTGCTGGACCTGATGAAACTGGGCACGCCGGGATGGTTTGCCTGGTTCAGCAGCAACGACCAGTATTCCAAACAAAAGCTTTCCGCCGACCTGGAAACACTGCGTTCGTTCTATATGGACAACGGCTACCTGGAATTCAATATAGATTCGACCCAGGTCTCGATCACACCGGACAAGAAAGATATATACATCACGATCAATCTTACCGAAGGCGAGAAATATACCGTTTCAAAGGTGGATGTATCCGGAGAAATGCTGGTACCGAAAGCGGAAATAGAAAAAATCGTGCAGGTGAAAGCCGGGGACACTTTTTCGCGCAAGGCGATGAGCGAAACCAGCAAGAAGATCGGGGAGCTTCTGGGACATGATGGGTACGCATTTGCCAATGTGAATGCCATTCCGGACATCGACAAGAAAAATCACCAGGTCGCGTTCAATTTTGTCGTGGACCCCGGCCAGCGTGTATATATTCGCCGTATCAACATATCGGGAAACAATAAAACCCGCGATGAGGTCATACGCCGTGAGTTCCGTCAGACTGAAGACGAGTGGTTCGATGTGGAAAAAATCAAGAAATCCAAACAGCGTGTCGACAAGCTGGATTTCTTTTCCGAGGTCAATATCGAAACTCCGCCAGTGCAGGGCACCGCAGACCAGGTGGATGTGGACATGGCGGTCAAGGAAAAATCGACCGGAAACATTTCAGTGGGTGCGGGCTTCTCGAGCGGTGAGGGCCTGATCCTGACCGGGAGCGTGACGCAGTCCAATCTGTTCGGTACCGGTAACTACCTCTCCACCCAGATCAACACCGGCAAGATTAACCAGGTCTACTCTGTTTCCTACACCAATCCTTATTTTACCGATGATGGCGTAAGTCGCGGTTTTGACCTGTACAAACGCAACAGCGATTCGCAATCCACGGCAGTCAGCCAATACTCGTCGCATACTTTGGGAGTCGGCGTGCGTTTTGGTGTGCCAATAGGCGAGGACCAGTCCATCGGCTATGGCCTGGCGGCCGAAAACACCCAGTTGGGATTGTACTCATCCAGCCCGACGCGATTGATACAGTATGTCAACGTTTCCGGTGCGAAGAGCAACAGCCTGCTGGGAACGGTAAGCTGGGGCAGGGATACTCTCGATAGTGCAATCTACACGACCTCGGGATTGGTGCAGCGCGCATCAGCGGAAATTTCACTGCCGGTGTTCGATATGCGTTACTACAAGCTGAATTATCTGCAGCGATGGTTTTATCCGTTGAGTACGGATCTCACCCTGATGTTGCATGGCGAAGCCGGTATTGCAGGCGGATATGGCGGCCAGGAACTGCCGTTCTTCAAGAATTTCTATGCCGGCGGCCCGGGTTCGGTGCGCGGCTATGATTCAAATTCGCTGGGTCCGCGCGATTCGACGGATTCGGTATTGGGCGGTCCGCGCCGGGTTATTGCCGGTGTGGAAATGTTTGCGCCTTTTCCCGGAATGGGCAAAGAGCGGTCCGTGCGTCTGAGCGGATTCGTCGATGGCGGCGCGATCTATGGTCCGGGTGACCTGCCCGGTAGTGCCGGAATGCGCTATTCTGTAGGCGCGGCCCTGACCTGGATATCCCCGGTGGGCCCTTTGAAATTTAGTTATGCTGTGCCTATCAACAAGCAGCCCCAGGATAAACTGCAAAAATTCCAATTTACTTTGGGTTCGATATTCTGAAGTCGGGTATAAGCGCAGGGATGCACCGCGAGGTGGATAAATGCGTTGCCGGTCCAGGACTGGGCGGGAGAGATGATGAGGGAGAGAAGATGATGAAGACGATGATCGGAGTGGGTATATTGACCGTGCTGCTGAGTGTCGGTGTCGCACAGGCAGGGGATTTCAAAGTGGGTGTGGTGGACACCGAGCGCGTGTTGCGTGAATCTGCTCCCGCGATGCAGGCGGAAAGTAAAATCGAAAAGGAATTTTCGGGACGTGACCAGGCAATCAAGAAGCTGATGAAGCAGGCAAAGGATTTGCAGACCTCACTGGACAGCGATGACGGCAAGCTTTCAGACGTCGATCATCGCAACAAGGAGCGCGAATTGACCGCCATGAACGTGGACTTGCAACGCATGCAGCGCGAATTCCGGGAGGATCTGAATTTGCGCAAGAACGAAGAGTTGGCCATCGTCCTGGAACAGGCCAATAAAGCGATTCAGGCGATAGCGGAATCGGAGAAATACGACCTGATTTTGCAGGAAGCCGTGTACCGCAACCCGAAAATAGACATCACCGATATGGTGATCAAGCGTCTTGCAAACAGCAAACCAGACAGCAAGCCAGATAACAATTCCGGCAAATAGACTGGATTTTCAGTATGACTGTTTCCTACCGATTATCCGAGATTGCAGCGCGATTGGGCGGGCGGGTATTGGGCCGTGCCGAGGCGTGCGTCTCTCAGGTGGCCACACTGGAAACTGCGCAGCCTGGCCAAATCAGCTTTCTCACCAACAGCAAATATCGCGCGCAGCTGGCCAGCACAAAAGCCGGGGCAGTTATCCTTGGCGAAGCCGATGCGGATGCAACCGGGTTGCCGCGCATCATCTCTGACAACCCTTACGCGTATTTCGCCAAGGTTTCGGCCCTGCTGAATCCATTGCAGGAATGCAAGGCCGGCATTCATCCCTCCGCCGTCATCGGTGCAGGTACCAATATAGACGCGACTGCCAGTATCGCCGCAACTGCCGTCATCGGCGCGGGCGCAACGATAGGCGCGTTCAGCGTGATCGGTGAGGGCTGTTATATCGGTGAAAATGCGGTTGTCGGCAACCATGCGCGACTGTATCCGCGAGTGGTGGTTTATCACGACTGTTTGATAGGCGATAATCTGATCGCGCATTCCGGTGTGGTGATCGGCGCGGACGGTTTCGGTATCGCGATGGACGAGGGGCGCTGGATCAAGATTCCGCAAATCGGCCGGGTGGTGATCGGTAATGATGTGGAGATCGGTGCGAACACCACCGTCGATCGCGGCGCGCTGGACGACACGGTGATCGAGGACGGCGTAAAGCTGGACAACCAGATACAGATCGCGCATAACGTGCGTGTCGGGGCGCATACCGCGATCGCCGGTTGTGTCGGGATTGCGGGCAGTACCACCATCGGGCAGTACTGCCGCATCGGCGGAAGCGCGGGGGTTCTGGGGCATTTGCAGATAGCCGATCGGGTGGAGATCGCGGCATTTACCCTGATCGGGAAGTCCATACGCGAAGCCGGTTCATATGCCGCAATTTTTCCATTTTCCAAGGTTGATGACTGGCGCAGGAATGCCGTACATCTGCGCCATCTGGACGATATGGCAAAGCGGGTCAAGACATTGGAGCAACAGCTTGAAACCTTAAGCGCGGAAATGCTGAAACGGGAATCGTAAAATAGAGGAAAGACTGATGAGCATACAGATGGATATCAACGAAATCACCAAATTGCTTCCACACCGCTACCCGTTCTTGCTGATAGACCGCGTGTTGTCGATGGAACCGGACAAGAGCATAGTGGCACTGAAAAATGTGACCATCAACGAACCCTTCTTCCCGGGACATTACCCGCACTTTCCGGTGATGCCGGGTGTGCTGATCATCGAGGCGATGGCACAGGCTGCCGCGCTGTTGTCGTTCAAATCGATGGGTGTGGGCGCGAGCGAAAATTCGGTGTATTACTTCGCCGGGATCGATGGAGCACGATTCAAACGCCCTGTCGTTCCCGGCGACCAAATGATCATCAAGGTGACGCTTATTCGCAGCATGCGCGGTTTGTTCAAATTCAGCGCCACTGTCGAAGTCGATGGCCAACTTGCCGCCGAAGCAGAGCTGATGTGCACGGTCAAAGCCGTTCCGTGATGCGCCACTCCACCGCCGTCATTCATCCTGATGCCAGGCTCGCCGACGATGTCGAGGTCGGTGCGTATTCCGTGATCGGCGCGCACGTCGAGGTCGGCGCCGGAACCTGGATCGGACCCCATGTCGTGATAGAGGGGCACACGCGAATAGGCAAGGACAACCGCATCTTCCAGTTCTGCTCGGTAGGCGCAATTCCCCAAGACAAGAAATACGCCGGTGAGCCGACGCGCCTTGAGATCGGGGACAACAACACGATACGCGAGTTTTGCACACTCAATACAGGGACGGCACAGGATGTCGGCGTCACGCGCATCGGCAGCGACAACTGGATCATGGCCTACGTGCATGTTGCGCATGATTGCCAGATTGGCAACCACACCATCATGGCGAACGGGGCAACGCTGGGCGGCCATGTACATATTGGCGACTGGGTATTTCTGGGCGGCCTGTCCGGCATACACCAGTTCGTGCGTATCGGTGCCCATGCGATGACCGGTTTTCAGACGCGCCTGTCGCAGGATCTGCCGCCCTATGTAACCGCGGCCGATAATCCGGCCGCGGTTCACGGCATCAACTCCGAGGGCCTGAAACGGCGCGGTTTTTCCGGCGAGTCTATCGTCGCGATCAAGCACGCATACAAGACATTGTATCGTTCCGGACTGAGCCTGGAGGATGCCCAGGCTGCGCTTCAGGACCAGGCAAGGGAACATCCCGAAGTCCAGCCGATGGCTGATTTTATTTCCGCTGCAACGCGCGGCATCATTCGTTAAATCCGGTTTTTTTATGACACAGCAAGTTGTGGTAGGCATAGTCGCGGGTGAAGCATCGGGCGACCTGCTCGGCGGCCACCTGATTTTGGCACTCAAGGCAGCCCGCCCCGGGTTGAAGTTTGTCGGCATTGGTGGACCGAGGATGAAATCGGCGGGCATGGAAATCCTGTTCCCGATGGAAAAGCTGGCGGTGAACGGATACGTCGATGCGCTGCGCCATTATTTCGAGATTGTCGGCATACGGCGCAAGCTGCGTGCCTATTTACTGGAAAATCGTCCGGACGTGTTCATCGCGATCGATGCGCCGGATTTCAATCTTGATCTGGAACTTGTGCTCAAGCAGCACGGTATCCCGACCATCCACTACGTCAGTCCCTCGATCTGGGCATGGCGCGGTGAGCGCATCCACAAGATCAAGCGTGCGGTTTTGCATATGCTTGCGCTGTTTCCGCACGAGCCCGGGATTTACCGGCAAGCCGGGGTCACGGTGGATTTTGTCGGACACCCGCTCGCCGATATTATTCCAATCCTGCCAAAACGTGCAGAGATGCGCGAGACGATGCGCATTCCGTTGAAGGCAAAGGTGTTCGCCTTTCTTCCCGGCAGCCGCCAGAGCGAGGTAAAGCAACTCGCTCTCACCTATATCGAGACTGCCAGGCTGATCCTGAAAAAATTGCCTGATGCGCGTTTTCTGGTGCCGCTGGCAACCCGTGAAACGCGGATAATTTTTCAGCAGGTACTTTTCGATCATGATGCCCAGGAATTGCCGCTCACCATACTGTTCGGACATGCGCAGGACGCGATGATTGCCGCCGATACAGTGCTGGTGGCGTCGGGAACTGCCACGCTGGAAGCAGCTCTGCTCAAGCGGCCGATGGTGATCACCTATCGTATGCCGGCATTCTCATGGTGGCTGATGAAGCGAAAAAGCTATCAGCCGTATTTCGGTTTGCCAAATATATTGTGCGAGCGCTTCGTTGTGCCGGAACTGATGCAGGAAGATGCTACCCCGGAAAATCTCGCCCAGGCGCTGCTCAATCTGACCAATGATGAGAATGCTGTGACGCAACTGGAAAAGATTTTCACTGAATTGCATCATACGCTGCGCCAGAACACGGCTCAAAAAGCGGCTGCGGCCATCCTGCCCTATTTGCCTGCGCATGGGAACCCCCGGTAATCTTCTGCGCGATTCTTGGAGATTCACGAATGACCAATGTCGTACTTATTTGTGGTGTCGACGAAGCCGGGCGTGGCCCGCTGGCCGGTCCGGTCAGCGCGGCGGCAGTGATACTCGATCCGGATAATCCCATCGCAGGTTTGGCCGATTCAAAAAAGCTTTCGGAAAGTAAACGCGATCAGTTCGCGCTCCTCATTCGCGAACGCGCGCTGGCATGGGCGGTGGCCTATGCAGAGGTGGATGAAATTGACCGAATGAACATCCTGCAAGCCACGCTGCTGGCAATGCGCCGCGCCGTTCTGGCGCTCGGCATCCAGCCGCAGCAAGTACTGGTGGACGGCTTGTACTGCCCGCAGACCGGTATTCCCAGCCAGGCGATCGTGAAAGGCGACAGCAAGGTCGCCGCGATCTCCGCCGCTTCGATCCTGGCGAAGACCGCGCGGGATGCGCTGATGCTGGAGCTGCACCAGGCCTATCCGCACTACGGGTTTGCCGACCATAAAGGCTATCCGACCGCGGCACACCTTGCCGCGCTGCGTGAACATGGTGTGTCGGCCGTGCACCGCAAAAGCTTCAGGCCGGTGCGAGACCTTCTTCCCTAGGCGCAGCGCCAGTCCGGAATTGATCAGCCGCGCAGCCGAGCCATCACTCAACCCTGTATCTGCGAGATTGAATAACGTTACAATCGTCCCCGGGAAAATATTGCTGTATTCTTTCTGGAAAACAATCCCGGTTACATTTAGCCCTAATCACCTTGTATATTTATAGGACATAACTTCATGGCGCTATTCAAACTGATTCATCTGCTTGCCGTCCTGATCTGGGTGGGCGGCATGTTCTTCGCCTATGTCGTGCTGCGCCCGGCCGCGGTGGAGGCATTGGAGCCGCCTCAGCGCCTGCGCTTGTGGGATGTGGTATTTCGCCGTTTCTTCGTCTGGGTGTGGGGTGCGATCGCCGCACTTCTGGTCAGTGGTTTGTACCTGATCTATTTGTTCGGGGGCATGGCACATGTGGGGGTTTACATCCACATCATGCTGATATTGGGCCTGGTGATGATGGTTATCTACGGCTATGTGTTTTTTGCCTGCTATGTGCCGTTCAGCCTGAATGTTGCCAAGCAACGCTGGAAGGAGGCGGGAGAATTATTGGGCAAGATACGCAAACTGATAGCCGTGAATCTGACGTTGGGACTGCTGACAGTGTGCGTGGCGGTGATTGGCATGGGATGGGCTTAGCCTGTCTGTGATGCACGGGGCCCTGAATAAGCGAGATCGGCCACCTTGTTATACTACCGTCTGATTTGTGGCATGTTGAATTTCCGGCCCGGACAGGGCGGGGAGGTTTGATTTTTAACTTTCAACTTGGGGAGCGCCCATGGACGGAAAGAACTCTGTCGCTCAACTCAAAGAGCGTCTCAACAAGGATATAAACGATATTGATGCCGCAATAGGGCTGGGCAATATCTTTTACGACCGGGGAGAGTCCGCGCTATCGATACTCTATTATCGCCATGCGCTGGATATCAACCCGGATTTATCCGCTGTCAGAACCGATCTGGGCACGATGTATTGGCGCAATGAGGATATCAGCATGGCTGAACAGGCTTTTCGTGATGCCATCGCCCGTGACCCGGGCTTCGGTCATGCCTACGTAAATCTTGGTTTGTTATTGCATCGTGCCAAAAACAATGTCACAGAGGCGCGCACCGTCTGGCAAAAACTGCTGGAGGTTGATCCCGGGCATGATGTGGCAACCAAGGCGCGTGAATTGTTGCAGGAAACGGCTGCGCTGGTGAATTAGGCCCGGAACAGTCCGACAAGCCTGTTTACTTCCCTTCACCCAAATCGAGCCTGCGCACATAATGACAGGTATAGCCACCACGATTTTTGACCAGGTACTTCTGGTGATATTCCTCGGCACGCCAGAACTCGCGGAACGGTGCAACCTCGGTCACTATCTTCGCGCTCCATTCACCTGAAGCGTCCACGGCGCGGATAACTTCCTCCGCAACCTGTTTCTGTTCCTCGTCCACGTAAAAGATCGCCGAGCGGTAGGACGTACCGATGTCATTTCCCTGGCGGTTCTTCGTGGTCGGGTTGTGCATACGGAAGAACTCGAACAGCAGGTGGCGATAGGTCAGTTGATCGGAGTCGAATGTCACCTTCAGCGCTTCCGCGTGTCCGTTGTGCCTCTCATACGTCGCGTTTTGCACATCGCCGCCGGTATAGCCGACCTCAGTATCCAGCACGCCGGGGATCTCCCGTACCAGCTCTTCCATGCCCCAGAAACAGCCACCGGCGAAATAGGCGGTTTGAGTGGTCATACTGGTTTCCTTAAGAGAGGTTAAGTTCACAGGTTATCGGGAGACAGGCCGGTGTGCCTGGCGATACGTGCCAGCATTTTGGGGCCTATCTCGTCGCCATCATGGAACGCAAAAACAAAATCGAGCCAACCGGAGCGAGAGAGGGTCTTGTGCGAACCGGATTGACGTTTGACCTGCCAGCCCAGTCGTAGCAGTGCCGCAAGAAGGCGCTTGGCCTTGACCGACGGCCATTGGTTCATGCAGCGATCGGGATGAAGATATTGATTGCGAGTGGCTTACTTTCATTGTGTTCCAGCTGTTCGGCAATCACGCGCAATGCAAGAACCTCTGCTTTGGATACCGCTTCCAGTGAGGTTGCGCCATAGGCAAGCACACCCGGCAACTCCACGACTTCTGCCAGCCAGCGCCCGTCTGATTCCAGTTCCTGTTCGATGGTGAAGTTCATAGGGTTTCCGGTTTTGGATAAAGTGAATAGTTTATTCTAACCTCAAAATACAATCCTCTATCAAAGCAGAGGTTCGTTGGCTGTTGCACCAGTTCTTCCATGCCCCAGAAGCAGCCGCCGGCGAGGTAGACGGTTTGGGTGGCGTGGGTCATGAGAGCTTCTCTTTGTTAAGTACGAGCGACGATAGTGGGGAAAGTTTCCAGAATACGTAAAGTATATCGCTGAGGGCCAATCGAACCCTCGTATGCAGCTTGGGAAGCTGCCGTTCTACCATTGAACTACACCCGCTACAGGCGCAATTTTACGACAGTTTCCAACGATTTGGGGGTGACTGTTGATGACGGTGGGGACAGTAATAGGAGATTGTTTGCAATTAATAATATTGCTGAGTAACATGCTCTAGACGATTCACAGCTTGATTAAAACAAGGAATTTTCTAAATGTCACTCACCAGCCAACTTGAAGCCAAAGATTCTCCGGTTAGAAAATTCTTTCAGAAATATGAGGACAAGCACGCAGCCAGTGAATGTCTGGCTGAATTGCAAAGCAGTAAGCCGATAAAACTTCCATCATATGAGCCTGCATCGAGTTATGGTCAAATCTGGTGTATGGCCGATCTTTAGCATGATGCGTCAGGCGGCAAGTTTCTGTTGAGCCGGCAGATCATCTTGTACCGGTTCACCGTCTTTGAAGGGAACTCCCTTTAGCAACAATTCAATCTTAT